>NZ_JAZKVY010000131.1:0-90310 GCF_036624925.1 Stenotrophomonas sp. A3_2 | reverse complement strand
GGCATGGCCCGGCGCTACCGTGTGGACGCCCTGGGTAGCGCCGGGCCATGCCCGGCGGCCAGGGGTCGATCAGTTCCCCGCCGCGCCCATGCCATCCACCGCCTGCCGGCCCAGCGCCGGATCATCGGTGAAGAACGCATCGATGCCGGTCGCCAGATAGGCGTGCATCTCGGCAATCGAACCTTCGGGATTGCGCGCGGTGTCGGCGCCCTTGCGCAGGTTGCTGGCCTGGAAGTGGTTCTCCGGACGGAAGGTGTACGGAATCACCATCAGCCCCACTGCATGTGCGTCCTGTACCAGCGTGGTCGGCGTGCTCAGCGCGCCCTTGGCATCCAGCGGAATGATCGAGCGCAGTTCCGGGCCGATGCCGTCGGCGTAGCTGGCGATGTCCTTCAGTCCGGCCGGGGTCATCATCTGCGCGTAGGTCAGCGTGCCACCGGCCTTGGCGATGTCGGCCGGCTGGGTGCCGCCCTTCCACAGCAGTTGCAGCAGGCGGATGTTGCTGCCGCGCGGGATCTTGCCGCGCAGGTAGCGCAGGTTGGCGGTCTCGAACGACTGGATGGTGACCGGACCGACGTTGGTATAGGCATTGCCACGCAGCGCGGTCAGGAGCTTGTCTTCCATCGGCAGGCCGATCGACTGGAAGTAGGTCGGGTGCTTGATCTCCGGCACCAGGCCGATGCCGCGGTTGGCGCGCCCGGCCTGCTGGACCAGGAAGGCCAGGATCTCGTCCAGGCTGGCGATGCGGAACTGGCCGTCGTAGGCGGTGCTGCGCAGCTCCGGCAGGCGCTCGCGCGCGTACAGGGTCTTCAGCTCGGCCAGGGTGAAGTCTTCGGTGAACCAGCCGTCGACCTTCTGCCCGTCGATGACCTTGCTGGTGCGGCGGCTGGCGAACTCCGGATGCGAGGCCACATCAGTGGTGCCACCGATCTCGTTCTCGTGGCGGGCCACCATCACCCCGTCCTTGGTCATCACCAGGTCCGGTTCGATGTAGTCGGCGCCATCGGCGATCGCCTGGGCGTAGGCCGCCAGGGTGTGCTCCGGCAACAGCGCGCTTGCGCCGCGATGGCCGTAGACCGACACCTTGTGCGCGGCCGGGGTGGAGGATTCAGCACTCATGGCCACCGATGGTGCCACGGCCAGCGACAACAGCAACGCACAACCCCACGACTTCACTGCGACTTCCCCAAGCGGTATGTGATGGGCGTCAGTATGCGGCGGCAATGTGACAGGTGGGGGAAGCCCGCACCTGTAGAGCCGAGCCCATGCTCGGCTGACGGGTAGAGCAGCCGAGCATGGGCTCGGCTGTATAGTTACTTGCCGATGCAGAAACTGGAGAAGATCCTTCCCAGCAGATCATCCGCACTCATCTGCCCGGTGATCTCGCCCAGCGCGTCATGCGCCAGCCGCAGCTCTTCGGCGGCCAGTTCCAGGTGCTCCTGCGCCAGCTCGCCATCGGCGCGCTGCGCGTGTTCCTGCGCACGCTCGATTGCATCCACATGCCGCGTGCGCGCGGAGAACTCGCCATCCGCCTGCTCCCCTGCCCCGGCCGAAGCGATCAAACGCAGGCGCGCGTGCAGATCCTCCAGGCCGGCACCGGTCGCAGCCGAGACGAACACACGGTCCGGGTCGTCCAGCATCGGCAGCGCATCCAGCAGGTCCGACTTGTTGTGGATGTAGACCTTGTGCGGCACCGCTGCCACGGCCTCGCCCAGCGCCGCTTCGCCGGTCGCCGGATCGCGCGCATCCAGCACGATCAGCGCCAGGTCGGTTCGCTCGATCTCCACATGGGCGCGGCGCATGCCTTCGCGTTCGATGGCGTCGCCGCCGTCGCGCAGGCCAGCGGTATCGACCAGGGTCAGTTCCAGCCCGTCCAGGCGGATGGTCTCGCGAAGCGTGTCGCGGGTGGTGCCGGCGATGTCGGTGACGATGGCGCGTTCACTGCCGGCCAGCGCATTGAGCAATGAGCTCTTTCCGGCATTGGGCGGACCGATCAGCACCGCATGCAGGCCATCGCGCAGGCGGCGACCGCGTTCGGCATCGCGGCGCAGCAGGGCCAAGTCGCTGCGCGCCTGTTCCAGCCCGCGCCGCACCTGTGCGCCACCGAGCGTATCCAGCGGTTCGTCGGCGAAGTCGATGGCCGCTTCCACGTGGATGCGCAGCAGCACCAGCTGATCGACCACGGCCTCGATGCGGCGCGAGAACACGCCATCCAGTGAACGACGCGCCGCGCGTGCGGCACGGTTGTCGCCGGCGGCGATCAGGTCAGCGATGGCCTCAGCCTGGGCCAGGTCGAGCTTGCCGTTGAGGAACGCGCGTTCGCTGAACTCGCCCGGCCGCGCCTGGCGCGCGCCGAGCGCGATGCAGCGCGCGACCAGTTGCTGCAGCAGCACCGGACTGCCGTGGCCCTGCAGTTCCACCACCTCTTCGCCGGTGAAGCTGTTCGGTGCCGGGAACCACAGCACGATGCCATCGTCGATGACCTCGCCATCGGCGTCGCGCAGGCGCGCATAGTGCGCGTGGCGCGGCCGCAGCGCGGGCGCCCCCAGCGCATTGGCAATCGCCGCTGCGCGCGGACCGGACAGGCGCACCAGGCCGACACCGCCCGCGCCGGGGGCACTGGCGATGGCCACAATGGTGTCGGTGCGGATCGCGTCGTTCATGGCTCAGAGCTTCTCCAGCTGCGTGCGTGCCTGCGCGGCACCGCTGCCCTGCGGCTGCAGCGCCAGGTAGGTGGTGTAGGCCTGCTTCGCCTTGGCCTTGTCGCCGGCGTTGAAGTAGGCATCACCCAGGTTGAGATAGGCCACGGCGCGCGATGGGTCGATCTTCAGCGTGTTCTCCAGCCAGCGCGCCGCTTCGGCATAGCGCTGCTGGCGGTAGTAGACGAAACCGAGGTTGTTGGCGGCCTGGGCAAAGTCCGGACGCAGCTTCAGTGCTTCGGTGAACTGCGCGGCTGCCTCGTCGTACTGCTTCTCGCGGTACAGCTGCAGGCCACGGTCGTTGGCCTGCTGCGCGCGCTGGCGGTCGGACGCCGGGCCGGCGGAGGGCACTACCAGCTTGGCCTTGCCGCCCTGCAGGTCAGCCACCGTCACCGGCGCCTGGCTGCCCTTGGCCTCGCTGGCGGCATCCACCTTGTTGTTCAGTGCGATTGCATCGGCGGTCAGCTGGCGCGTATCGGCGTTGAGGAATTCCTGGCTGTCCGGCACCTGGAACACGAACTCGCCGCCCTGCGAACCGGGCAGGCTGCCGAAGGCCGGCGTCTGGTGCGAAACGGCCGAGACGGCCGGCGCCACGTAGGCGGCCAGCTCGGTACCGGTGATCAGGCCGTCGCCGTTGAGGTCACCCTTGCCGGCCAGCGCCTGCAGCAGCACCCAGGTAAACACCGAGTGACCGTTCGGGCCGGCGTCGGCCACCTGCTGGTCGGCGCCGCCGGCGGTCAGCATCTGCCGCGCGCTGCGGCGGGCATTCTCGCGCAGGAACGACGACGACGACGGGCCACCACGGGTCAGGCCCAGGCCGCTGTAGCAGGCATCCATCACGAACATCACGTGCTTGGCCTGCATGCTCTCGGCGATGTTCTGGATATCGGTCATCGCGATGGCATCGGTAGCGAATTCCTTCGGGTCCGAATCAACCGGGATGATGTAGCCGAGGTCGCGCCCTGAGGCGAGCTGGCGGGTCGCGCCGTGGCCGGCGAAGAACACGAACACGCGGTCGTTCCTGCCAGTGCGGTCATCGGCCAGGCGGTCGTGGAAGGCGGCCAGGATGTTGTTGCGGGTGGCCTGCTCGTTCTTCAGCACGATCACCTGCGAGGACGGGAAGCCGAACTGCCCGGTCAGGGTATCGGCCACCGCCTGCGCGTCGTGGCTGGCGTATTCCAGCTTCGGCCACTTGGCGTAGTTGTCGATGCCGACCACGATCGCCCACGACTTCTCGTAGCCGGTGGTGACGGTGGCGGCGCTGGCGTCACCCTTGCGCGCACGGGCGACCGTGAAGTCGCGGCCGTTCCAGCCGGCGAACTGGTAGCCATCGGCGATCAGCCGGTCGAGGATCTGCGGCAGTGCCTTCACTGCACGATCGTGGATGTCGTGGAACAGGATGATGCCGCGCTGTTCCTTGTTCACCTGGTCCAGCACGCGCTGCACGATCGATTCCGGCACCGGGTCGGCCCAGTCCATCGAATCGATGTTCCACATGATCGACTTCAGTCCGGCCTCGTTGAGCAGCTGCAGGCCTTCGGCGTTGCGCGCGCCATAGGGGAAGCGGAACAGCGGCGCGCGCTTGCTGTCGACATCCTTCAGCAGCGTGTCGGTGTCGAGCACCTGCTGGCGCAGCGCGTCACCGGTGGTGCGCGACAGTTGGGCGTGGGTCAGGCTGTGGTTGCCGACCGCATAGCCTTCTTCCATCAGGTTGCGGCTGATCTTCGCCATCGGGCCGAGGCTGACCTTGCCGTCGGCCTCGACCTTGCCCAGGTTGCGGCCCACTTCGAAGAAGACACCCGGCACGTCATAGCGCTTGAGGATGGCCACCACTTCATCGGTATAGGCCTTGTGCGGACCGTCGTCGAAAGTCAGCACCACGGTCTTGGCCGGCAGGTCGCGGCCGAAGATCTCGCGGTCGCTGTCCTTCATCGACATCGGGTACGGCTCGATCACGCCGTAGTCGCGCAGGATCGCTTCGCGGCTGTAGTCCTTGTGCAGGTGGGCGATGTAGTCCTCCCACTTCTCGCGCTTCAGCGCGATGGCGCGGGTGCGCTCGAAGCGGCTGAAGATGCGGGTCAGTTCCTGGTTGTAGTTGCGCTCGATCTCATCGAGCGCCTCCAGGTCCTCGCCGATGCGCTGGTGCAGCTTCACCGCCGGCAGCGAGGAATCGGTGCTGACCCGCTCATGCAGATCACGCAGTACTTCGCGAAAGGCCAGGCGGTCGGCGTCGAACAGTTCCGGCGCCGACTCGATGTAGTCCAGCACGGTGCCGAGGGTGGCGAAGCGCTGCGGGCTGGAGCCGCGCAGCAGGGTGTCGAACTGCGCGGCGATCGCCGTGCGCTGTTCCAGGCCATCGTGGAACAGCTGCTGGCCCACACGCGTGGAGGTGCCGCGGTCGGCGGCCGACTGCTGTTGCTCGTCTGCCAGCAGCACGATGATCCGGCGGTAACCGTCGAGCTGTTTCTGCAGGGCCACCAGCATCGGTGCGGCCGCGGGATC
The DNA here is from genome assembly GCF_036624925.1 of Stenotrophomonas sp. A3_2. Classification (NCBI taxonomy): domain Bacteria; kingdom Pseudomonadati; phylum Pseudomonadota; class Gammaproteobacteria; order Lysobacterales; family Lysobacteraceae; genus Stenotrophomonas; species Stenotrophomonas sp. A3_2. Next base: position 85,109 of record NZ_JAZKVY010000131.1, on the reverse strand, counting down.
GGCGGCGGCCGCGGCCTGCGCGCTCGCCTGGGTGACGGTGGTCGCCGGCGCCTTCGCATCCTTGTCGCCACAACCGGCAACGACCAGGGTCAACAACAGCGAGGGCAGGAACAGGCGGAACGACGACGCACGCGACATGGCGGACTCGAGGGCGGGAGGGACGATGTGCCGGCGATTCTACCGCCGCATGCGAAAAGCCCGCCTTGCGGCGGGCTCCTCGCGTCGATCGGGGCGGTAGAGTCGACTGTGGGTCGACTGCTCATCCGCCAGTCGACTAACAGTCGACTCTACAAAGCAGGTGACCTGCGGTCGGGATTACTTCCTTTTGACCGGGGCCGGAGCGGTGGTGGCCGGGACCGGCTCGCCGCCATGGCGCTTGGTCATCCACCACTGCTGCAGCAGGCCCAGGCCGCCGTTGACCACCCAGTACAGGACCAGGCCGGACGGCATGAAGGCCATCATGACGCCGAACACCAGCGGCATGAACTGCATCATCTTCTGCTGCATCGGGTCCATGCCCGGTGCCGGGGTCAGCTTCTGGGTGAACCACATCACTGCCACGTTGATGACCGGCAGGATGAAGTACGGGTCGCGTGCGGTCAGGTCCTGGATCCAGCCGAACCAGGGCGCCTGGCGAAGTTCGACCGATTCCACCAGCACCCAGTACAGGGCGAAGAAGATCGGCATCTGGATGAGGATCGGCAGGCAGCCGCCCATCGGATTGATCTTTTCCTTCTTGTACAGCTCCATCATCGCGGTCTGGAACTTCTGGCGGTCATCGCCATAGCGTTCCTTCAGCTGCGCGATGCGCGGCTGGAAACGACGCATCTTGGCGCCGCTCTTGTACTGGGTTGCCGACAGCGGGTACAGCACCAGCTTCAGCAGCACCACCAGCCCGACGATCGCCCAGCCCCAGTTGCCGACCAGCTTGTGCACCTGGTTGAGCACCCAGAACAGGCCCTGGCCGATCACCGCCATCATCGAGAAGCGGCTGTAGTCGACCACGCGGTCCAGGCCCGGCACATCTTCCTTGGCGATCAGGTTGACCAGCTTCGGGCCGACCCACAGGCGGGCTTCGGTGCTGGTCGACTGGCCCGGCGCCACGGTGAAGGCCGGGCCACGCGCTTCGATCAGGTCACGACCGGCCACCTGCGAGAGCACGTAGTGTGCGGTCTGGTCCTTCTGCGGGATCCAGGCGGTGAAGAAGTGGTGCTGCAGCATCGCCAGCCAGCCGCCGGTGATGTTCTGGTTCAGCGTGCCGTCTTCCAGGTAGTCCTTGAACGCACGACGCTGGTACTTCTTGTCATTGTCGTACCAGGTGGCACCGTTGAAGCTGAAGGAATCCGGGTTGGTCATGCTCCGCGACAGGATGGTCGGGGTGCGGTCCAGGGTGCGGTAGACGTAGCCGTTCCACGGCGCGGTGCCGGCGTTGCTGACTTCGTCCTTGAAGCGCACGGCGTACTCGTTGCGCGAGACGGTCAGGGTGCGCTTGATGGTCACGCCGTTGTCGGCGGTCCACACGAACGGGATCTGCAGTTCGTTCTGGCCTTTGGCCAGCACGAAGTCGGTGGTGTCACCCACCAGCTTGAAGCCGTCGGCGCCGGGAACCGGGGTGTTCTTGTCTTCGCTGGCCCAGCCACTGATCGCGCTGTACGGGTGGGCGGGGTCTTCGGTCAGCAGGCGGACCGGCGGACTGCCTTCGTCCTTGGTCTGCGGGAACTGCAGCAGCTCGGCGTCGAGCACGCGGCCGCCGTCGAGCACCAGGCGCAGCACGTCGGTGGTGACCGTCACGCGCTGGCTGGCCGGGGTAGCGCTGGCCTGGGCCTGTGCGGCGGCCTGGCCGGGGGCGCCCGGCACCTGGGCGCTGGGGATGGCGCCGGGGTTCGCGCCCGGAACACTCTGTGCGGCGGCCGGGGCCGATGAGGTGGTTGGTGCCGGGGTCGGAGCAGCCTTTTCACGGCTCCACTCCATCCACAGCAGCACGGCCACCATCAGCCAGGCAAAAATGAGGAATACGCGGGTCTGGTTCATCAGCGGACAGGCTCGGCGGGGCCGGGACGCGATGCCGGCTCGGTCAAAGAAGGAGTTGCGATGCCATCAGGCGGCGGCATTGTGCCGTCCACGCCCGGCGTGGGCAATGCACGCAGGCGACGCAGCAGGCGCAGGAAGGCCTGGCGGATCTCGTCGTTGCTGGCGGAACGCGCAGCACTACGAGCCACGACGACAAAGTCGCCTGGCTGGATGTCGGTACGTGTCTGACGCAGGATGTCGCGCAGGACGCGCTTGATCCGGTTACGCCCGACGGCGTTCGGATCGACCTTGCGGGAAACCGCCAGACCCAGCCTGGCCGGCCGGTCAGCCGGCAGCCAGTGCAGGGTCATCAGCGGATCGGACACACGGCGGGCGCCGTTGAAGACCGTTGAGTATTCGGCACGCGTGCGAACCCGCGCAGAGCGAGGGAATCGCTTGCGCGGGTCTGCAGTATTCACTGTCGAAGGGATTGCGTCTGCCGCGATGTGCGGCATGGCAATCAGGCGCTCAGGACTTTGCGGCCCTTGGCGCGGCGACGCGACAGGATCTTGCGGCCGTCAGCGGTCTTCATACGGGCACGGAAGCCGTGGTCGCGCTTACGCTTGAGGTTGCTGGGCTGGTAGGTGCGCTTCGTGGCCATTGGGGGCCTCTCGTATGAATGGGACGGAAAGAACCGGAAATTCTAGAGAGGTCTCCCCCCTCACGTCAACCCCTGGGGACTACGCGAATTCACCGGGCTGTGCAATAGCTGTGGATGTTTTTGTGAATAAGTAGGGGACAAGCATTCCGAAGGCGGGCGCTCGGTGGTAGTCTGAGCCATCCATTTCCCCCCTTTCCGGCCTGTGTCTGGGCGCCTTGTCGCGTCCATGCACCGGCCACCGGACGATTATTGCTGATGGATGCCTGGTCCCGTAGTCTCGAGCGCCTCGAAGCGGAGTTCCCGCCGGAAGACGTTCATACCTGGTTGAAGCCGCTGCAGGCCGATCTGCGCGTGGACAGCCTGGTGCTGTATGCACCAAATGCCTTCATCGTCGACCAGGTCCGCGAGCTGTACCTGGCCCGGATCCGCGAACTGCTGGCTCACTTCGCCGGTTTCAGCGACGTTTTTCTTGAAATCGGCTCGCGCCCGCGCCCTGTGGAGACGCAGAACGCGCCGGTTTCCACGTCGTCGGCGCCTGTGTCCAGCGAACCGCAGGTGCCGTTTGCCGGCAATCTGGACAATCACTACACCTTCGCCAACTTCGTCGAAGGCCGCAGCAACCAGCTGGGCCTGGCCGCCGCCTTCCAGGCAGCGCAGAAGCCGGGCGACCGCGCGCACAACCCGCTGCTGCTGTACGGAGGCACCGGCCTGGGCAAGACCCACCTGATGTTCGCCGCCGGCAACGCCATGCGCCAGGCCAATCCGGGCGCGAAGGTGCTGTACCTGCGTTCGGAACAGTTCTTCAGCGCGATGATCCGGGCCCTGCAGGAAAAGACCATGGATCAGTTCAAGCGCCAGTTCCAGCAGGTCGACGCGCTGCTGATCGATGACATCCAGTTCTTCGCCGGCAAGGACCGCACCCAGGAAGAGTTCTTCCACACCTTCAACGCGTTGTTCGATGGCAAGCAGCAGATCATCCTGACCTGCGACCGCTATCCGCGCGAGGTCGAAGGCCTGGAAGCGCGCCTGAAGTCGCGGCTTGCCTGGGGCCTGTCGGTCGCGATCGAACCGCCGGACTTCGAGACCCGCGCCGCGATCGTGCTGGCCAAGGCGCGCGAACGTGGCGCCGAGATTCCCGATGATGTTGCGTTCCTGATCGCCAAGAAGATGCGCTCCAACGTGCGCGACCTCGAAGGTGCGCTCAATACCCTGACCGCCCGCGCCAACTTCACCGGCCGCGCGATCACCACCGAATTCGCCCAGGAAACCCTGCGCGACCTGCTGCGCGCCCAGCAGCAGGCGATCAGCATTCCCAACATCCAGAAAACCGTTGCCGACTACTACGGCCTGCAGATCAAGGATCTGCTGTCGAAGCGTCGGACCCGCTCGCTGGCCCGCCCGCGCCAGGTCGCCATGGCCCTGACCAAGGAACTGACCGAGCACAGCCTGCCCGAGATCGGCGACGCCTTTGCCGGTCGCGATCACACCACGGTGCTGCATGCCTGCCGCCAGATCCGGACCCTGATGGAAACCGACGGCAAGCTTCGCGAGGACTGGGACAAGCTGATCCGGAAGCTGAGCGAATGATGCACGGATGCCGATGAGGCGTCATCGCACAAAACGGTGCAGAATCCGGTAGCAAGCGCGGGACACGTTGTGGATAAAAATGGCGTTTGAGATCGCGCTGGAGTTATCCACAGCTTTCCCCACCCTCTGGGGGTCGGTAATACAGAGGGTTTCGAGGCCAGAAACTCTTTTATTTACAAAGACTTAGCGTTGTTTTCCAGCGATTCTGTCTCTACCAGCACCACCAAGCTTTTGATTTATTCCACATTTTTTAAAGCATAGGGGCACGGAACCACATGCGTTTCACACTGCAGCGCGAAGCCTTTCTCAAGCCGTTGGCACAGGTCGTCAACGTGGTCGAACGCCGCCAGACCCTTCCGGTTCTGGCCAATTTCCTGGTCCAGGTGCAGAACGGCCAGCTGTCGCTGACCGGTACCGACCTGGAAGTGGAGATGGTGTCGCGGATCGCGGTTGAAGATGCCCAGGACGGCGAAACCACCATTCCCGCCCGCAAACTGTTCGAGATCATCCGCGCCCTGCCCGACGGCAGCCGGATCACCGTCTCGCAGACCGGTGACAAGATCACCGTGCAGGCCGGTCGCAGCCGCTTCACCCTGGCCACCCTGCCATCCAATGACTTCCCGTCGGTGGACGAGGTGGAAGCCACCGAGCGCGTGGCCATCGGCGAAGCAACCCTGAAGGAGCTGATCGAGCGCACCGCGTTCGCGATGGCCCAGCAGGACGTGCGCTACTACCTCAACGGCCTGCTGTTCGACCTGCGCGGCGATGCGCTGCGCACCGTCGCCACCGACGGTCATCGCCTGGCCCTTTGCGAAACCGACCTGGCCAAGCCCAGCGGTTCCAAGCGCCAGATCATCGTGCCGCGCAAGGGCGTCACCGAGCTGCAGCGCCTGCTGGAAAGCGGCGATCGCGAGATCGAGCTGGAAGTTGGCCGTAGCCACGTCCGCGTCAAGCGCGACGATGTCACCTTCACTTCGAAGCTGATCGATGGCCGTTTCCCGGACTACGAAGCGGTGATCCCGATCGGCGCCGACCGCGAAGTGAAGGTTGATCGTGAAGCACTGCGTGCCTCGCTGCAGCGCGCTGCGATCCTGTCCAACGAGAAGTACCGCGGCATTCGCGTGGAAGTCTCGCCGGGCAACCTGAAGATCAGCGCGCACAATCCGGAACAGGAAGAAGCCCAGGAAGAGATCGAGGCCGACACCACGGTCAGCGATCTGGCCATCGGCTTCAACGTGAACTACCTGTTGGATGCCCTCTCCGCCCTGCGCGACGAGGAAGTGATCATCCAGCTGCGCGACTCCAACTCCTCGGCGCTGGTGCGTGAGTCCAGCAGCGAGAAGTCGCGCCACGTGGTGATGCCGCTGCGTCTCTGACGCAAACGCTGTTTCACGTGGAACCCAGAAGCGCCCGGGACCTCCCGGGCGTTTTTTTATGTTCCACGTGGAGCATTGTCGAAACAGATCGGAGAAAGTCCGGACGCGCCCTGCTTGGCTCCAGACCAACTCGATCTCGCTTGCTCGAAGCAACTCAGGATCCAGGACCCTGGGGGGGCGCCTTGCAGTGCTCGTCGGGCTCCATGTTTTTGGGGTTCTGGCAGCGAGTTCTTCGCATATCCCACTTCGCTGTCCTGATCTTCACTGCTGGAAGCAGCAGATCCTCTTCCTGGAGGAGGTCCTCCGCTTCTGCAAACTGCACTGTCCACAGACCGGCTCGGGGGCAATTTGGGGAAATCCTAGCTTCTAAATCTGGGTATAAATCTAAAGCGTGGTGGTGATGGTAGAGCCAGATTTCGTGGAAAAATGTATTATCTATTTGTTTTTAAAGGGATTTATGAGTCTGAAACCCCCTGTATAGAGGGTCCTCGGGCTGGGGGGGAACCTGTGGATAGTTTTGAGCGCTTAACAAAAGGGCTTTTTTATCCACAGATTGCCCATACCTTGTGTATAAGTCATACATCCCTGCTGTGGACAGCGTGGAACGAGCGTCCTGAATTTCTTGAAATCTGTGGAACCCTCCAAGGCATCGGATCGCAGATTTGAAGGAATCGGCGGGGTCATCCGTCGGAGCCACCCGCGAGGTGTCCAGCGGGTAGCCCTGCAGTGCTCGCGAAATCGGCGAAATCCGAGGGCCTGGACGCTGGAACCTCGCGCAGATTTGAAGAAATTTCGGGCCTTTGCAGCCCGGAACGTGCGAGCGCGTCATCCGCATTCCACGTGGAACGCGTCCATCGATGGGTGCAGAAGCTGCACCTTCGGCTCGACCGGCCTGCCACCGCGCCCGGCTTGACCGATGCAGTAAGCTGATGGATTCCCTGCCCCTCTACCGCCTCGTGCGGATGGTCTTTCGCGCCCCATGCAGATCCGCCGCCTCGCCTTGCATCAACTGCGTCGCTTCAGTGCGGTGGACCTGTCGCCCCAGCCGGGATTGAACCTGCTGACCGGTGACAACGGTGCCGGCAAGACCAGCGTGCTCGAAGCCCTGCATCTGATGGCGTATGGGCGGAGCTTCCGAGGCCGGGTACGCGATGGTCTGGTGCGCCAGGGCCAGGAAGCCCTGGAAATCTTCGTCGAATGGGACGAACAACGCGCGAACCACCCGCCGCACCGCCGGAAGGCCGGCCTGCGCCACAGTGGCCAGGACTGGAAGGGACGATTGGACGGTGAGGACGTGGCCCAGTTGGGCAATCTATGCGCAGCGCTGGCCGTCGTGACGTTCGAGCCCGGCAGCCACGCGCTGGTCAGTGGAGGCGGTGAACCCCGTCGCCGTTTCCTCGATTGGGGCTTGTTCCACGTGGAACCTGATTTCCTGTCCCTGTGGCGCCGCTATTCGCGTGCGCTGAAGCAGCGCAACGCCCTGCTCAAGCAAGGCGGGCCGCCACGGATGCTCGATACCTGGGATCATGAGCTCGCGGAGGCCGGAGAGCCTCTGACCAGTCGTCGCCAGCACTACCTGGAGCGCTTGCAGCAGCGCACCGTGGCGCTGGCTGCCAGCCTGGCGCCGCAGCTCGGCATCCAGGGCCTGGAACTCAGTGCGGGGTGGCGTCGGCATGAGCTTCCTCTGGCCGATGCCCTGCTTCTGGCACGGGAACGTGACCGCCAGGCCGGTTACACCTCGGTCGGGCCGCACCGGGCCGATTGGAGCGTGGATTTCCACAGCATTCCCGGTCGTGACGCGCTCTCTCGCGGCCAGGCCAAGCTGACGGCATTGGCGTGCCTGCTGGCACAGGCCGAGGACTACGCAGAGCAGCGCGGCGAGTGGCCGGTGATTGCCCTCGACGATCTGGCTTCGGAGCTGGATCGGACCCACCAGGCGCGGGTACTGGAGCGCCTGCTCAGCGGACCGGCACAGATCTTTGTCACTGCCACCGAAACCCCGGCAGCGCTGCAGGAGCTGACCCATATTGCCCGGTTCCACGTGGAACATGCACAGATCGTGGCTGTGCCATAGTGGGCACACCAGGGCCGCTCGACCCCGGCTGGTATAATTCGGGTTGGAATCCTTTCATTCTCGGCACACCGCTCCACGCGGTGGCCGACCTGCGGAGCCTACGGCAAGCGCAATGAGCGACGAACAGAACACCCCGGCAAACAACGGCAACTACGACGCCAACAGCATTACGGCCCTGGAAGGCCTGGAGGCTGTCCGCAAGCGTCCCGGCATGTACATCGGTGACGTGCATGACGGTACCGGTCTGCACCACATGGTGTTCGAGGTGGTCGACAACTCGATCGACGAGGCGCTGGCCGGCCACGCCGACCACGTTGCAGTGACCATCCACGCCGATGGCTCGGTCTCCGTGTCCGACAACGGCCGCGGCATTCCGACCGGCAAGCACGAGCAGATGAGCGCCAAGCTTGGTCGCGAAGTGTCCGCTGCCGAAGTGGTGATGACGGTCCTGCACGCAGGCGGCAAGTTCGACGACAACAGCTACAAGGTTTCCGGCGGCCTGCACGGCGTCGGCGTCAGCGTGGTCAACGCGCTGTCGCAGAAGCTGGTGGTGGATGTGTTCCAGAACGGGTTCCACTACCAGCAGGAGTTCAGCAACGGCGCCGCCGTGACCGCGCTGGCCAAGCTGGAAACCACCACCAAGCGCGGCACCACGGTGCGCTTCTGGCCGTCGACCGTCGCTTTCCACGACAACGTGGAATTCCACTACGACATCCTGGCCCGTCGCCTGCGCGAGCTGTCGTTCCTGAACTCCGGCGTCAAGATCGTCCTTGCCGACGAGCGTGGTGATGGCCGTCGCGATGATTTCCACTACGAAGGCGGCATCCGCAGCTTCGTGGAGCATCTGGCCCAGCTGAAGACCCCGCTGCATCCGAACGTCATCTCGGTCACTGGCGAGCACAACGGCATCGTCGTGGAGGTGGCGCTGCAGTGGACCGACTCCTACCAGGAGACGATGTACTGCTTCACCAACAACATTCCGCAGAAGGACGGCGGTACCCACCTGGCCGGTTTCCGCGGTGCGTTGACCCGCGTGCTCAACAACTACATCGAGCAGAACGGCATCGCCAAGCAGGCCAAGATCAACCTGACCGGCGACGACATGCGCGAAGGCATGATCGCGGTGCTGTCGGTGAAGGTGCCGGACCCGAGCTTCTCCAGCCAGACCAAGGAAAAACTGGTCAGTTCCGATGTGCGTCCGGCGGTGGAAAACGCCTTTGGTGCGCGCCTGGAAGAGTTCCTGCAGGAAAACCCCAACGAAGCCAAGGCGATCGCCGGCAAGATCGTCGACGCCGCGCGCGCGCGTGAAGCCGCGCGCAAGGCCCGCGACCTGACCCGCCGCAAGGGCGCGCTGGATATCGCCGGCCTGCCGGGCAAGCTGGCCGACTGCCAGGAAAAGGATCCGGCGCTGTCCGAACTGTTCATCGTCGAGGGTGACTCGGCAGGTGGTTCGGCCAAGCAGGGCCGCAACCGCAAGAACCAGGCAGTGCTGCCGCTGCGCGGCAAGATCCTCAACGTGGAACGCGCGCGTTTCGACCGCATGCTGTCCTCCGACCAGGTCGGTACGCTGATCACCGCGCTGGGCACCGGCATCGGCCGCGACGAGTACAACCCGGACAAGCTGCGTTACCACAAGATCATCATCATGACCGACGCCGACGTCGACGGCGCTCACATCCGCACCCTGCTGCTGACGTTCTTCTACCGTCAGATGCCGGAACTGATCGAGCGCGGTTACGTCTACATCGGCCTGCCGCCGCTGTACAAGATCAAGCAGGGCAAGCAGGAGCTGTACCTGAAGGACGACCCGGCGCTGGACAGCTACCTGGCCAGCAGCGCGGTGGAAAACGCCACGCTGGTGCCGGCCACCGGCGAACCGGGCATCGAAGGCCTTGCGCTGGAGAAGCTGCTTCTGGCCTACGCGGCCGCGCTGGATTCGATCGAGCGCAACGCACATCGTTACGACCGCAACCTGCTTGAAGCGCTGGTCGATTTCGTGCCGATGGACCTGGAGAGCCTGCGCAGTGCGGGTGAAGGCGAAGGGCTGGATGCACTTGCCAAGCGGCTCAACCAGGGCAGCCTGGGCAGCCCGCGTTTTACGCTGGAACTGCAGGAAGCCAACGACGAGCGCCCGGCCGCTGTGCTGGTGACCCGTCGCCACATGGGCGAACAGCACGTCCAGGTGCTGCCGATGTCGGCGTTTGAAAGCGGCGAACTGCGCGCGATCCATCAGGCCTCGAAGCTGCTGCACGGCCTGATCCGCGAAGGCGCCACCATTTCCCGCGGCGCCAAGTCGATCGAAGTGGACAGCTTTGCCAAGGCACAGAACTGGCTGCTCGAGGAGGCCAAGCGCGGCCGCCAGATCCAGCGATTCAAGGGCCTGGGTGAAATGAATCCGGAGCAGCTGTGGGACACCACGGTGAATCCGGAGACCCGCCGACTGCTGCAGGTGCGCATCGAAGACGCTGTCGCTGCCGACCAGATCTTCAGCACGCTGATGGGCGATGTCGTCGAACCGCGTCGCGACTTCATCGAAGACAATGCGCTGAAGGTCGCAAACCTGGATATCTGACACAATCCGGACACGGCCGGCGCGCGGGGAGGCGCGCCGGCTTTCGACTCTTGAACGCAGGTACCTGATGTCCGCATCCGCCCCGGTTTCCGCTCCGCCCCCGGTTCCGCCATCTTCTGTCGCGCCGCGTGCGGTTTCGCCGTTGGCGGGGTTCTTCATCGACCTGGGCATCGCCGCTGTCACGTTGTTCGGCCTGAGCCTGATCAGCGGCGTGCTGTGGGGCCTGTACCGTGGCGTGGTGGTCGGTTACGCGACCGCGCAGGCCGGCGCTGGCGCACCCGACGCCAGTTCGGTGGCGGCGTCATTGGGCCAGCCCGGCGCACTTGCGCAGATTCTCATGGCGCTGTTTGCCACCGGCGGCGCCGCGCTGCTGCTGTACTTCTGGCGACGGCCGGCCAACGCCGCCGAACGTCATGCGTCGCGCCAGGCACTGCGCCGCCCCTCCACCTGGGGCTGGACCCTGCTGGTGGCGACCCTGATCGTGCTGGGCAGCAACGGTATCGCCTTCCTGGCCAAGCAGTTCGGCATCGAACCGGTCCCCACCAACCTGGCGCTGATGCAGAGCGCGATCGCGCGCTTCCCGTTGTTCCTGATGCTGTTCGCGGTGGTACTGGCACCGGCCTACGAGGAACTGCTGTTCCGCCGCGTGCTGTTTGGACGCCTGTGGAAGGCGGGGCGCCCGTGGCTGGGTATTGTACTGAGCAGCCTTGCTTTCGCCCTGATCCATGAAATCCCTGGCACCAGTGCAAACGGCCCGGCCGAAATCGCACAGCTGTGGCTGGTCTATGGCGGCATGGGCGCCGCGTTCTGCTGGTTGTACCAGCGCACCGGCACGCTCTGGGCCGCGATCACCGCGCACGCCCTGAACAACGGCGTGGCGCTTGCCGCGCTTGTGTTTTTCGGGGCAACGTAACGCCGTGTCCGCTTGACGAAAGATTAAGCCGCTACGCTACACACTGCGCATATGAACACGGGGGTGGACCCATGAAACAACTGCTGCTGGCCCTTGTCATAACCACCCTGGTCAGCGCCTGCGCGACCACGACCTCCCCTACCGGCCGCCGGCAGATGGTGGGCGGTGTGTCGCAGGCACAGCTGGACCAGCTCGGCGCACAGGCGTTCGCCGAAACCAAGCAGAAGGAAAAGATCAGCACCGACGGCCGCCAGAACGGTTATGTGCAGTGCGTGGTCAACGCTCTGGTCGCGCAGCTGCCGCCTCAATACCGTGGCGTACGGTGGGAGACGGCCGTGTTCGTCGACAAGGAGCCCAACGCCTTTGCCCTGCCCGGTGGCAAGGTTGGCGTGAACACCGGCATCTTCACCGTCGCCAAGAACCAGGATCAGCTGGCTGCCGTAATCGGCCATGAAATCGGGCATGTCATTGCCCGTCACCACGAAGAGCGCATCACCCGCCAGATGGGCGCACAGACCGGACTGGCCGTGCTCGGTGCGTTGGCCGGTGCGGCGTACGGTGAAGGTGCCGCCAGCACGGTCAACCAGCTTGGCGGAATGGGCGCGCAGGCGGCCTTCCTGCTGCCCGGCTCGCGCACCCAGGAGAGTGAGGCCGACGTAATCGGCCAGCGACTGATGGCCCAGGCCGGCTTCAACCCGGCGCAGGCGGTCGATTTGTGGCAGAACATGATGGCTGCCAGTGGTGGCCGCAGCCCGCAGTGGCTGTCCACCCACCCTGATCCGGCCAACCGCATCCAGGAACTGCGGCGCGATGCGCCGGGGCTGACGCCGGTCTACCAGCAGGCGCAGGCCGCCGGGCTGCGGCCAAAGTGCGGATGAGTGCGCAGTTCTATGCTGTATTGCAGCACATAAAACGATTTCTCACGCCATCTGTTTCTGATACGTTTGGCGGCTCAGATTTTTCTGACAGTCCGACTTTGCCGCTATCCGGCGGTTCGATCGAGGTGAACGATGATTTTCCGTAACCACAAAGCTGTGCTTTCCGTCCTCGTCGCGACCGCCCTGACCGGCGCCGTGGTCACTGATGCCTTCGCGCAATCCTCGCGTTCCTCCGAGCGTGGCAACCGCGGCGGCAAGCAGGCCAAGGCCGAAGCGCTGTACCCCAACGCGACCCGCCAGGAGCCGACCGTCAAGGCATCGGCCAAGCTGGGCAGCAAGCTTCAGAAAATGATTGACAGCTACAACAAGGAAAAGTTCCCGGAGACGCGCACGCAGGCCGACGCGATCCTGGCTGACAGCGCCGCGAACGAGTATGACAAGTCGCTGGCCGCGCAGCTGGCGTCGCAGGCTGCCTACCAGACCGACGATACCCCGGCTGCCATTGCCTACCTGAAGCAGGTCCTGCAGTTCAACGGCCTGGACAACAACGGCCACTTCCAGTCCATGCTGATGCTGGGCCAGTTGCAGCTGCAGGAAGACCAGACCGCCGAAGGCCTGGCGACCCTGGACAAGTACTTCGCCGAGAGCAAGTCGACCAAGCCGGAAGAGCTGATCGCCAAGGGCCAGGCGCTGTACCAGCTGGAGCGCTACCAGGAAGCGATCCCGGTGCTGAAGCAGGCCATCGCCGGTGCCACCGAACCGAAGGACAACTGGAACCAGCTGCTGATGGCGGCCCTCGCCGAAGCCGGCCAGTCCGGCGAAGCGGTGAAGGAAGCCGAGGCTCTGGCCGCCAAGAACCCGAACGACAAGAAGGCCCAGCTGAATCTGGCCAGCATGTACATGCAGGCCGACCAGATGGAAAAGGCCGCCGCGGTGATGGACAAGCTGCGCAGCAGCGGCCAGCTCACCGAAGAGCGCGAGTACAAGCAGCTGTACTCGATCTATGCCAACACCGAACACAAGGAAAAGGACGTCATCGCGGTCATCAACGAAGGGTTGCAGAAGGGCATCCTGAAGCCGGATTACCAGGTCTACCTGGCGCTGGCCCAGTCCTACTACTACTCCGACCAGGTGCCGCAGGCGATCGATGCGTGGCAGAAGGCTGCCCCGCTGTCCAAGGACGGTGAGACCTACCTGAACCTGGCACGCGTCCTGCATGCCGAAGGTCGTATCCCGGAGGCCAAGCAGGCCGCCCAGCAGGCGCTGGCGAAGGGTGTGAAGAACCAGGCTGATGCCAAGAAAATCATCAACCTGAAGTAAGTAGGAATAACGCCTGAATGCCTGCACAGTTGATGCGCAGGCGCTCAGGATTGGTATAAGCTTGGAGGTTCCTGCGGTGTCATGCACCGCTGATCAGGGATTCCGCCCCCGGCATCCCGGCCCCACTATTGAGCTCTTGGCGCATGACGGAACAACTAGTCGTTCACCGGTACGAACAACCCGATGACAAGGGGCTGAGCTGGCCTCGCATCGTCGGCATCGCGTTTGTAATTGCCCTGCATCTGGCCGCCTTCATGATGCTCCTCATTCCCGCCGTGGCTCCCAAGGCCGTTGCGGAGAAGGAGCGCAACGTCATGGTGACCATCGTCGACGCACCGCCGCCGCCGCCCCCGCCGCCGCCGCCGCCGCCGACGGATACTCCACCGCCGCCGGTGAAGAATCTGTCGCCGCCGAAGCCGTCGCCGGTCCCGCCGCCGCCGCAGGCGCCGGTCGTGGACGTGCCGGAGCCGCGCCCGAACGACATCGTCACCCCGCCGTCGCCGCCGGCACCGCCGGCACCGCCGACCTCGATCGAGGCCAGCGTGGACATCTCGTCGAAGGCCATGAATCCGCCGCGCTACCCGCCGGCAGCCTTCCGCGCGGGTATCCAGGGCGAAGTGATCCTGATCATTGATGTCGATGCCAACGGCAACGTCACCAATGTCACGGTGGAAAAGTCCAGCCGTAACCGCGACCTGGACCGTGCTGCGATGGAAGCGGCTCGCAAGTGGCGCTTCAACGCCGCTGAAGCAGGCGGTAAGAAGACGGCAGGTCGCGTTCGCGTTCCGGTCAACTTTGCGCTGAACTGATGCGCCCGGGTGGCCGCCGGCCACCCCCGCTCCCGGTTCGATTGTTTAGCTTAGCTACACCCTTTATCACCACACACAACAAAGGTAAGCGTCATGCTGCAGGAAATTTTCATCGCCGCTGCTGCCGGGGGCAATCCGTCCAACGCCCTGTCGCAGATGGGCTTCGAGCACCTGATCCACGAAATGACCACCAAGCCGGGTGATTTCGCGGTTTCCTGGGTCGTGCTGCTGACCCTGGTCGTCATGTCGGCCATGTCCTGGTACTGGACCGTCATCAACATCTTCCGTGCTACCCGCCTGAAGAGCGCCGCCGATCGCGTCGTCAGCCTGTTCTGGGACACCCCGAACGCGCAGGACGCCATCCGTGCGATGGAAGAACAGCCGGCTTCCGAGCCGTTCTCGAAGATCGCCCTGGACGCTGCCCAGGCGGCTGCCCACCACCAGCGCGCTGAAGGCGGCGCCACCGGCGGCGTGGGTGAGAACCTGAGCCGTTCGGAGTTCGTCGACCGCGCCCTGCGTCAGGCCGTGACCCGCGAAAGCAACAAGCTGCAGTCGGGCATGACCCTGCTGGCCACCGTCGGTGCAACCGCTCCGTTCGTCGGTCTGCTGGGTACCGTGTGGGGCATCTACGGCGCGCTGATCAAGATCGGTGCCACCGGCTCCGCTTCGATCGACGCCGTTGCCGGCCCGGTGGGTGAAGCGCTGATCATGACCGCGATCGGTCTGTTCGTCGCGATCCCGGCCGTGTTCGCCTTCAACTTCTTCAGCAAGATCAACAGCGCGACCATCAGCAAGTTCGATACCTTCGCGCACGACCTGCACGACTTCTTCGCCACCGGCTCGCGCGTCCGCTGATTGCGGCGCGCGTCACCCAGCGACGAACGTAAGTAGTCACCAAGATCTAGACGGAGCCCGTTATGGCTTTCAGTAGTGGTAACAGCGGCGGCCCCATGGCCGACATCAACGTTACGCCCCTCGTGGACGTGATGCTGGTGCTGCTGATCATCTTCATCATCACGGCGCCCCTGATGTCCCACAAGGTCAAGGTGGATCTGCCGGAAGCCAACCTGATCCAGAAGCCGGAAGACGCTGAAAAGCGTTCCGGACCGATCACCCTGGCAGTCAAGGAAGACGGCTCGATCTACTGGAACGACGAAGAAATCAACAAGCAGACTCTCGAGTCGCGCTTGGCGACCGCCGCCCAGCAGACCCCGCAGCCGCCGCTGAACCTGCGTGGTGACCGCACCACCAAGATGCGTGTCATCAACGACCTGACCAAGGTCGCGCAGGAGCAGGGCATGCTTGACGTCGGCTTCGTCGCGACCAAAGAAAAGGGGCAATAAGCCATGGCATTCAGTAGTGGTGGTGGCAAGGGCCCCATGGCAGACATCAACGTCACGCCCCTCGTGGACGTGATGCTGGTTCTGCTGATCATCTTCATCGTGACCGCGCCGATCATGACGTACCCGATCGCCGTGGACCTGCCGCAGCGCGTGCTCAACCCACCGCCGCAGCTGGTCGAACCGCCGCCGCCGATCGAACTGAAGATCGACGCCAGCAACCAGGTCTCGTGGAACAACAGCCCGATCAATACCAGTGAGCTGCAGCAGCGGATGGAGCAGGAGGTCCAGCGTGACCCGACCAACCAGCCGGAACTGCGCATCGACGCCAGCCCGGATTCCGAGTACGACGTGATGGCCAAGGTTCTGGCCGCTGCGAAGAACGCTCAGATGAAGAAGATCGGTTTTGTGCAGCAGTAATCGCTACACCGCAACACAACAGTCATGACGCGACTGCAGACGCCCCTGGAGACAGGGGCGTTTTTTTTATGCCTGCCGGCCTGGACCGCTATGATCGGCGGATGCTCGCCCTCTTCGACTCCCTGCGTCATTGGCTCGACGGCATCGCCCACCTTGGCTCGATCCTGGCGGTGGCCTACCTGCTGTACCTGCTCGCGCTGACCGGCTGGATCATGCTGCAGAAGCGTGAGCCGGTCGCCACGCTGAGCTGGATCCTGTCGTTGGCGCTGCTGCCCTACCTCGGCTTGTTCATCTACTACCTGCTGGGCCCGCAGAAGGTGAAGCGGCAGCGTCTGCGCCGTGGCCGCGCGCGGTCGGGCATGGAGCACTACAGCGACGTCTGCCCACCCGACGCCGACTGCACCGAGCTGGCCAAGATCGCCCAGGCCACGACCGGGCTTGCGCCGAGCAGCGCCACCGAAGTGACATGGCTGGTGGACGGCGCGGCGACCTACGCGGCGCTGCTTGAGGCCGTCGCACAGGCACGCGACCACGTGCATCTGGAGTACTACATCTTCAACCCGGACCATGCTGGCACCGCCCTGCGTGACGCGCTGGTGGAACGCGCACAGGCCGGCGTGCAGGTTCGCCTGCTGCTCGACGCCGTGGGCTCTTCCGCCCTGCCCCGCCGCTTCCTGCAGCCGCTACTCGACGCCGGTGGTGAAGCGATCTGGTTCCACCCACGGCAGCTGCTGAAGCCGTTCAAGCGCCCCTGGTTGAACCTGCGTACCCATCGCAAGCTGGTGATCGTCGACGGCCGGCTGGCGTTCACCGGTGGCATCAACATCACCGACGACGAGGATGAAAGCCGCAGGGCGGATGCCTACCGCGACCTGCACATGCGCATCCGCGGCCATGTAGTGCGCAGCCTGCAGCTGGTATTTGCCGAGGACTGGCTCTACGCCAGCGGGCAGGATCCCTCGCGCATGGACATCGCCCGCCTGTGGCCAGCCGACATGCCGCTGCGCGGTGACGGTGCGATCAACGCCCAGGTGCTGGTCTCCGGCCCGGACTCGGGCTGGGAAACGATCCATCGCCTGCATGTGGCGGCGATCCAGGAAGCGCACGAGCGCGTGTGGCTGGTCACACCGTATTTCGTGCCGGGTGAAGCGGCGCGGATGGCGCTGACCTCGGCTGCACTCGGCGGCCTGGATGTGCGCTTGCTGGTACCGAAGATGAGCGATTCCTGGTTCGTCACCCAGGCCGCCCGCTCCTACTTCGATGAACTGTTGCACGCAGGGGTGAAGATCTACGAGTACGGCCCGCGCATGCTGCATACCAAGGCTTTCATCGCCGACGACGATGTCTGCATCGTCGGCAGCGCCAACTTCGACCACCGCAGCTTCCGGCTCAACTTCGAGCTGTCGATGATGATCAGCGACCGTGACCGGGTGGCTGCCCTGGCCGAACTGCTGCAGGGCGAATTCGACCGTTCCACGCGGGTGCACGACCAGGCCGGCCGCTCGCTGTGGCTGCACCGCCTGCCCGAAGCCTTCGCCCGGCTGGCCTCGCCGCTGCTCTGACGCAGCGCTACACTGCGCCGATCACCCGGGGAGCCCGACTATGTACTGGTTGTACCTGCTGCTGGCGCTGGGCTGTTTCGCCTTCGCGCTGAAGACTCCCAGCGCCGGGCTGATGAGCCTGTGCCTGCTGGCCGCCCTCGCCTTCCTGCTGGCCTGGGTACGTGGCCGCTACGTGGCCCGCTTCGGTGATCTGCAGCGCGATCCGTCCACGCTGGTCGATGCCGAAGAACTGCGCCGCCTGCGTGAGCAGGCCCAGGCCCGCCGTGATGAAGACCCCATCGACCACGATCCGTCCCCTCTTTCCAAGTAGTTCCGTTCCATGACCCAGCTCAGCGTCAACGTCAACAAGATCGCCGTCCTGCGCAATTCGCGCGGCGGCGCCGAACCGGACGTGGTGCGTGCCGCCCAGGCCTGCCTGGATGCCGGTGCACATGGCATCACCGTGCACCCGCGGCCGGACCGCCGCCACATCACCGCCGAGGACGTGTTGGCGCTGTCCACGTTGACCCGTGCGCGTGGTGTGGAATTCAACATCGAAGGCAATCCATTCGCGCCGCCGCGCGAGGGCTACCCAGGCCTGCTGCCGCTGTGCGCGCAGACCTGCCCGGCGCAGGCGACGCTGGTGCCGGATGGCGATGGACAGATCACCTCCGACCATGGCTTCGATTTCGAGCGGGATGCCGAGCGGCTGCGACCACTGGTGGCCGAACTGAAGGCGATGGGCTGCCGGGTCAGCCTGTTCGTCGATGCTGGCAACCCACTGCTGGAGCAGGCGGCCGAAGTCGGTGCAGATCGTGTCGAGCTGTATACCGGCCCCTACGCCGAAGCGCACGCGGCTGGCGACGCTGCGGCGATGCTGGAACTGTTCGCCACTGCGGCGCGGCGGGCGCAGGCGGTGGGCTTGGGCGTCAACGCCGGCCACGACCTGTCGCAGGACAACCTGCGCGATTTCCTGGCCCACGTGCCGGACGTGCTGGAGGTGTCGATCGGCCATGCGCTGATCGGCGAGGCGCTGTATGACGGGCTGGATGCAACCGTGCGCGGGTACTTGGCGTTGCTTTGATGTATTGCAGCCGAGCGTAGGCTCGGCTCTACAAAAGGTATCCGTATCCACTGTAGAGCCGAGCCCACGCTCGGCTCAGACTTGCCCTGAACCCTTCAGGCAGCCGTCGCAGCCATTGAGACGGCTGCGGCGTAACCTGTCGCAATGGGTATCGCGATCAAGGGCAGAGGTTCCACGTCCCACCTTGCCGGGCGCTTTGAGAGCACCGTCAGCGAGGCGGTGGACGACGGCTGGGCGGCCGACGAGAGCGAAGAATTCCTCGCCCCGCGCCTGCGCACCGAAGTACGCGCCGAAACCGCGCGCACCATCATCACCCGCAACAATTCACCGGACGTGGGATTCAGCCAGTCGGTGAATCCGTATCGCGGTTGCGAGCATGGATGTTCCTACTGCTTCGCGCGCCCCTCGCACGCCTATCTGAACCTGTCGCCGGGCCTGGACTTCGAAACCAAGCTGTTCGCCAAGACCAATGCGCCGCAGTTGCTGCGCAAGGAACTGTCGAAACCGGGCTACGTGCCGCAGCCGATCGCGCTGGGCATCAACACCGATGCGTACCAGCCGATCGAGCGCAAGTTCAAACTGACTCGCCAGCTGATCGAAGTGATGCTGGAAACCAAGCATCCGTTCTCGCTGATCACCAAGAACGCGCTGGTCGAGCGTGACATTGATCTGCTCGCACCGCTGGCGGCGGAGAACCTGGTCAGCGTGCATTTCTCGGTGACCTCGCTGGACCCGCATCTCTCCGCGAAGCTGGAACCGCGCGCATCGGCACCGCACGCACGGCTGCGTGCGATGAAGCGGCTGCATGAAGCCGGCATTCCGGTCGGGGTGATGGTGGCGCCGGTGATTCCGTGGATCAACGACAGCGAGCTGGAAGCCGTGCTGGAAGCCGCACGCGACGCAGGTGCGAGCACCGCAGGCTACGTGCTGCTGCGCCTGCCACTGGAAGTGGCCCCGCTGTTCCGCGATTGGTTGGACACCCATCATCCCGATCGCGCCGCGCACGTGATGAGCACCATCCAGCAGCTGCGCGGCGGCAAGGACTACGACAGCCAGTTCGGTACCCGCATGCGTGGCCAGGGTGTGTATGCGGAATTGTTGAGCAACCGCTTCAAGCTGGCACGCAAGCGGCTGGGCTTCAATGCGCAGAACAGCCATTGGCCGAAGCTGGATTGCAGCCGGTTCCAGAAGCCGTTGCTGCCAAAGAAAGAGTCACCGCAGGGCAGTCTGTTCTAGAACTCTGGACCGCAGCGCCACGCAACGGTAACAATCCGCAGCAAAGGCGGGGACTGGGGAGAGGGGAGTTCAGCATCATGGATGCAGAACAGCTCCGCCTACCGGGTCGAGTCGACGCTTCCGGATCCTTGAGCGCATGAAATGAAGTTCATCTACTGGCTGGGCATCGCGTTCCTGTGGATGCTCCCATGGAACTTTCTTCTACTGACGGTGGCCAAATTGCTGTCAGCGGATCCGCTAGGCAGCGAAGAGCTGATCGGCCTCGGCACTGCCATATTTGGTGGGGCAGCGGGAGGGATCCTGTATCGCCGTCGTCCTCGCAAGCCCCTCGCTCCGTCGAGCATCCATGATCCGGTGCACGGGGCAAAGACGACTGAGGCCTTGCGGGATTCAAGTTGCGACGAACAACGACAGTCGGGGAATGGGCCTTGAAAAAGGTACCGTTGCGTCATCTGCTCCTGTGCACTGTCATTGCGGCCCTCACAAGCGGTACTTATCTTTCAATGTTTGGATCCATCGGACGTGGCGATTGGACCGGAAAGCCTACAGAAGCAGAACTGCGCGCTGCCACCGATACCTTTGAACTCCCTTCAGGGGTCCATCCCACGAACGTTACGTTCTTACCGAAGGTCACGTTCCTGGGGGCCGTCTTCGACGCTGAACTCGAATCTGATCCAGAGCAGATCGCCGCTTCCTTCATCAAACAAGCCGCAGAGAAGCGGTGGCGACTGCAGAAAGACAAACGGCGGCGCGATTACAGATTGATGGTCTTCTGCGAGGATCGCCTGGCGCGCTCGGTAGAGCTGACGACAAGGGGCAGTACGGTGAAGCTCTATGGAGGAACCTACTGGGACTCGGACAGGGGCGGCGACTACTACTGCTCTCCTGAGGCCCGGTAATCCACCGACGGCATAACGAACTTGCCTGGATACCGGCCTCAATCGGGAGGGGCGCGATGCCCTCACCCTCCCCCAAACAACTTCTGCGCGCTCTGGAACAGGATCCAACTCGTCGCGATGAACTTGTCCCCACCCTGTGGCCGGTTGCCACGATGGGTGTGGGTGAACGCAGTCGGCGCAATCAGCAGGCTACCGGTGCGTGGTGCGATCTTCCGCTCCTGGAACAGGAACTCGGTTTCGCCCTCTTCGAACTCGTCGTTGAGGTACAGCGTCCACAACACGTGCCGATGCAGGGTCTCGGCCTGCACATCCTTCGGGTACAGCTCGCAGTGCCAGTAGGGGTACCCGCCCTCGCCCGCCGCATACCACTGCAGGTTGATGGCGCCGGGGCGCAGGCAGGTGCGCGCAAGATCCGCCAGTTGTTGTGGCGGCATGTCGGGGAAGTCCTCGGCAGACAGGCGTCGCGGTTGGCCGTTGCTGTCCTGGACCTGCAACATCAGCGGCGCAATCAACGCCTGTGGATAACGGCGTAGATAAGTCAGCAGGCCATTGAACACCGCATGCTGCAGCTGATGGTCCACATCCTGCCAGCCATCAAGTCCGCTGATGCGCAGATCCTTGCTGTGCTTGAGTTCCGGGAACACACCACTGCCTACCGCACCTGGCCGCAGCCCCTGTGCGGCGCGCATCCGCTCGACGATCGCAGCGCAGACCTCGCTGGGGACCGCGTTGTGGATGACTTCGATGAAATCGACCGGGCCCTGCTCGTGCATGCATGCATTCCTTCGGCGGCAACGGCTTGATGGTGCCGTTTGCCGCCCCCGGTGTCACCCTGCGGTCATGTCATCGAACTGCCATGACGTCTGTCAGGCGATAGGCCGTCAGCCCTGTGCGTCGTCGTGCGCGTGGTGGTAGCGCACGGCTTCGGCCACTTCCTCGCGCGAACCCAGGAACACCGGCACGCGCTGGTGCAGGTGGTCGGGCTGGATGTCGAGGATGCGCTCACGGCCCGTCGAGGCGGCACCGCCGGCCTGTTCGACCAGCAGGCCCATCGGGTTGGCCTCGTACATCAGGCGCAGCTTGCCGGCCTTGGACGGATCCTTCTTGTCCCACGGGTAGATGAAGATGCCGCCGCGGGTCAGGATGCGATGCACGTCGGCCACCATGCTGGCGATCCAGCGCATGTTGAAGTTCTTGCCGCGCGCGCCTTCCTTGCCCGCCAGCAGGTCGCTGACGTAGGCCTGCATCGGCGCTTCCCAGTGACGCTGGTTGGACATGTTGATGGCGAATTCCTGGGTGGCCGCCGGAATCTGCATGTTCTCGGTGGTCAGCACGAACTCGCCCTTCTCGCGGTCCAGAGTGAAGGCGTGGGTGCCATGGCCGACGGTCAGCACCAGCTGGGTGCTGGGCCCGTAGATGCAGTAGCCAGCGGCGATCTGCTTGCTGCCCGGCTGCAGGAAGGCGTCATCGCCCGGCAGTTCGACATTGGTCGGGCAACGCAGCACCGAGAAGATGGTGCCGACGGAGACGTTGACGTCGATGTTGGAGCTGCCATCGAGGGGGTCGAACAGCAGCAGGAAATCACCGCGCGGATAGATGTCCGGCACCGGCTGGCTGTGGTCCATTTCCTCCGAGGCGCAGGCGGCGAGGTGGCCACCCCAGGCGTTGGCTTCAAGCAGGATCTCGTTGCTGATGACGTCCAGCTTCTTCTGCGCTTCACCCTGCACGTTGCCGGTACCGGCATCGCCGAGCACGCCACCGAGGGCGCCCTTGCTGACGGCGATGGAGATGCTGGTGCAGGCGCGGGCCACCACGGCGATCAGCTGGCGCAGGTCGGCATTGATGCGGCCGGCGTGCTGTTCCTGGATCAGGAAGCGGGTCAACGAAGTACGGGACATGGGCGGGCAGGTCTCGGCAGCGGGAAAACGCCTATTGTCGCCCGTATGGCGGGGGCGTGCGTGAGCGCGGGAAGGCGTAATCGTTTCCAGATGCGTTGCGCTCGTGGCGCCTTCCTTCTGTAGAGCCGAGCCCGCGCTCGGCTGCTCTTCGTCCTTCATGCCGCACAAGCCGAGCGTAGGCTCGGCTCTACAGAGACCAGGGCGCAAAAAACAAAGGCGCCTTTCGGCGCCTTTGTCCTCAAGCCACTGGAGCGTTGCTTCAGCCCTTGGCGACGGTGGCCACGGCCTTGGCGACGTATTCCAGGTTGTTCTGGTTCAGCGCGGCCACGCAGATGCGACCGGTGCCGACGGCGTAGATGCCGAACTCGTCGCGCAGGCGCTCGACCTGCTCACGGCTCAAGCCGGAGTAGGAGAACATGCCGGCCTGCTCGTTGATGAAGCCGAACTGCGGGGCACCTGCAGCGGCCAGCTTCTCGACCAGGCCCTGGCGCAGGGCATGGATGCGCTCGCGCATCTCGGTCAGCTCCTGCTCCCACATCGCGCGCAGTTCCGGGTGGGTCAGCACGCCGGCCACCAGCGCAGCACCGTGGGTGGATGGGCTGGAGTAGATGGTGCGGATCACGCGCTTGACCTGCGACTGCACCGCCTTGGCGTCAGCGGCGGTCGGCGCCACCATCGACAGCGCACCCACGCGCTCGCCATACAGCGAGAACGACTTGGAGTACGAGTTGGCGACGATGAAGCTGTCGATGCCGGCTTCGGCGATGATGCGCACCGCGGCGCCGTCCTGCTCGATGCCCTTGTCGAAGCCCTGGTAGGCCATGTCGATGAAGGGGAACAGCTGCTTGTCCTTCAGCAGCTGTGCGACCTGCTTCCACTGGGTGACCGTGAGGTCGGCACCGGTGGGGTTGTGGCAGCAGGCGTGCAGCAGCACCACGGTGCCGGCTTCCAGCTTGCCCAGGTCCGCCAGCAGGCCGTCGAAGTTGACGCCGTGGGTGGTCGGATCGAAGTAGGTGTAATCCAGCACCTCGAAGCCGGCCGCGCTGAACACGGCGCGGTGGTTTTCCCAGCTCGGGTTGCTCAGCGCAACGGTGGCGTGCGGCAGCAGCTTCTTCAGCACGTCGGCGCCGACGCGCAGCGCACCGCTGCCACCAACGGTCTGCGCGGTGGTCACGCGGCCAGCGGCCAGCAGCGGCGAATCCTTGCCGAACACCAGCTCACGCGTGGCCTGCGTGTACGCCGGCAGGCCGTCGATCGGCAGGTAGCCGCGCGGTTTGGCTTCAGCGGCGAGCTGCTGCTCGATCTGCTTGACGGCGCGCAGCAGCGGAATGCGGCCGCTCTCGTCGTAGTAGATGCCCACACCCAGGTTGACCTTGGTTGGGCGGCTGTCGGCGTTGTACGCCTCGGTCAGGCCCAGGATCGGGTCACCTGGGACCAGTTCCACGTTTGCAAAGAAGGACACGGCGGTACTCGTTCGGTAGACGGAAAGGGGGAGGAAGTGCGCTACGCGGTCTGCGGCGTTTCGGCCGGAAACAGCCCATCGTAACAAAGCCTGCCGGGGGCTGGCCGCCGCCATCGTCATCCACGGCCCCGTACCATGGCGTGCGTTGCCGCCCGACCCATCAACCTGAATCATGAAAACTGCCGCACGCCGCCGTAGCCTGCCGCTTTCCGCCCTGCTGCTGTCGCCCTGGGCGGTGATGGCCGCGCCTGCGCCCACCGCCCTGCCGGCGGTGCAGGTACAGGCTGCACGGGTGCCGGGCATCGACCCGTTCGCGCTGCCGGCCAGCCAGGACACGGTCTGGATCGATGCCGGCCGCGCTGGCACCGGCGCGCAGCTGTCCGAAGCGCTGGCTGGGGTACCCGGTCTGCTGGCGCGCGACCGGCAGAACTTCGCCCAGGACACCCAGCTGTCGATCCGTGGCTTCGGCGCGCGTTCGACCTTCGGGGTGCGCGGGGTACGGGTGTTGATCGACGGGGTCCCTGCAACCATGCCCGATGGCCAAGGCCAGCTGTCACATGCCAGCCTGCTTGGTGCCGAACGCATCGAGGTGCTGCGTGGGCCGTTTTCCGCGCTCTACGGCAATTCCTCCGGTGGCGTGCTGCAGGTCTGGAGCGAACAGGGCCAGGCCGGCGACCCGTGGCGGTTGCGGCTCAGCGCCGGTGCCGACAACACGCTGAGCGTCGGTGCACAGCTGAAGGGTGCCGGCCAAGTACTGGACTACAACATCGCCGCCAATCACTTCCGCACCGATGGCTGGCGCGATCACAGCCAGGCACGCCGTGAATCGCTCAACGCGCGCATCGGGGGCGAGCTGGGCGGCGGGCGGCTGGAGCTGTTGCTCAATGCGCTTGATGCACCGGATGCGCAGGACCCGCTGGGCCTGACCCGTGCCCAGGTGGCGGCTGATCCGCGCCAGGCCACGGCAGTCGCGCACCAGTACAACACCCGCAAATCGGTGCGCCAGCAGCAGGCCGGCCTGCGCTGGACACGTGAAACCGGGCCGCAGCGCTGGCAGCTGATGGGCTATGCCGGCCAGCGCGCGGTACGCCAATACCTGCCGATCCCACCGACCGCCCAGGCCAACCCCCTGCATGCCGGTGGGGTGATCGATCTGGAGGGCGGCTACGGCGGGTTGGACGCGCGCTGGGGCTGGCAGGGTGACCTTGCCGGCCGGCCGCTGGACCTGGTGGCCGGGCTCAGCGCCGACCGCCAGCGCCAGCATCGCACCGGCCATGAGAACTTCCTCGGCAGCGCCCTGGGCGTGCGTGGACGGCTGCGTCGTGACCAGATCGACGTCGTGCAGAACGTGGACCAGTTCGCCCAGGCCTGGTGGCAATGGAGCCCGCGCTGGTCGTTGCTGGCCGGCCTGCGCCACAGCACCGTGCGTTTCAACTCGGACGATCGCTACATCACCGCCCGCAACCCGGATGACAGTGGTCACCGGCGCTACCAGGCGACCACGCCGGCGGCCGGGATCAGCTTCGAAGCGAGCCCGCAGTGGCGGCTGCACGCGGCGGTGGGACGTGGCTTCGAAACGCCTACCTTCAACGAACTGGGCTATCGCGCCGACGGCCAGGCGGGATTGGCGCTGGATCTGGCGGCCGCCCGCAGCCGCAATCTGGAGATTGGAAGCAAGTGGCACGCGCAAGGCGGAGCCCAGCTCGATGTCAGCGTATTCCGCGCAGATACCAACGATGAGCTGGCAGTTGCCAGCAATATCGGCGGGCGCAGCACCTATCGCAACATCGGCCGCACCCGCCGCCAGGGCATGGAACTGCAGTACCGGCAGCCGCTGGGCGAACAGCTGGAACTGCAGCTGGCATGGACCTGGCTGCAGGCTCAGGTGCGCTCGCCCTACCTGACCTCGAACACCTTGGTCGCCGCAGGCAGCCGCCTGCCCGGCGTGCCCCGCCAACAGGCCTTCGCACGCCTGCAGTGGAGCCCCGCTGAGTGGCAGTGGGCGCTGGAGGCCTCGGCCAGCAGCGATACTGTGGTCAATGACGTGGCCACCGAGCGCGCGCCGGGCTACGCCCTGCTGCACCTGGAAGCCGGCCGTCGATGGACGCTGCCGGGCGGTGAGCTGCGCGCCTTCGCCCGGCTGGAGAACGTGCTGGACCAAGCCTACATCGGCTCGGTGATCGTCAATGACGGCAACGGGCGCTTCTATGAGCCGGGACCGGGACGGCGAGCCAACGTCGGCCTGCAGTGGTCGTGGCGCTGAGTTGGTAGTGCCGGCCGCGGGGCGCCCAAGCGTTTTGCACGGCCGCCCACGGGGGGGCGGCCCGGCGCCCCCCACTACCGGTCAGTCGGGGGTCTTGGCCGGCACGAACGGCGAGGTCGGGTCGCTGGCAGGGAACGTCTCCTCCAGCGCCTCGTCCTGGTTGTCGCTGGCGCGCTGCTTGCGCTCGCGGCGCTTGAGCGGGCTCTCCTGGCCACCACGGTGGCGGTCACCGCCATCCTTGCGGTCCTGGGCCGCCTGTTCAGCCTCGTGCTTCACCGGCAGGTGGTCATGCTCGGCATCGAAGAACGGCGCGCCGGTGCCGCGGTAGTCGGCGTTGTCGGCATCGCGCTTGCCGCGCTGCTCGCCGGGAATGGGCGGGTGGTTCTCCCGCAGCGGGTCTCGCGAGGTCTCTCGGCTCATGGTCTGGTACCTGCCCTTGGGGGGGATTCCACTACACCGCCCCGCAGGTAAAGCCGTTGCGAACCTGGCGTCATGAACATCTCGCTCACCCCCCGGTAACGGCACCGCGCGTATTCCTGCCCACCCGCCCCCGCTGCAGGAGCCGGCCATGCCCCGTCTTGAACGACCCGCACCGTCCGTGTTCAACGCCCTGCTCGATCCACTCGGCCAGCGCACTGCCCAGCGCCGCACGCGCCGCCAGGAAGATCCGCAGGCGGTGGCGCAGGACTACCTGCAGTACATGATCAGCGACTACGAGGAGAGGCGTGGCCAAAGCCACCGCAACTGGCGCGATCTGTGCCCGGTATATGCCTTCGCGCTGACGACCCATGCCGCGGATTGGCCACGCGGTGATGCTGCCGATACCTGCGAGGAACTGGCCGAGCATTGGGAACAGATGCGCGGGCAGTCGCGGCTGGGCTGGTCGCAGGCACGCCCGGTCGTGGAGGACGCCTGGCGCGCGCTGGACCATATCCCGGCGGCGGCGGTGAGGCCGTTGCTGCAATAATGCCGGCCGCTGGCCGGCAACCCCGGGAAACTTCAGGCCGCGAGTTCCGCCGGCCAGTGCCCGGCACTACCGTTTTCCGTAGAACCCGCGTGCACGGTATCGACACGGGTGGTTTACACCGCCCATCCGAAGCTGGATGCCCTGCTCCGCCAAAGGTACGCCCATGGCCCGCCCGATCTGGACTGGCACGCTCTCGTTCGGCCTGCTCAATGTGCCGGTGTCACTGATGTCCGGAGAGCGCAAGGTCGATCTGCAGTTCCGCATGCTCGACTCCCGCGATCGCAAGCCGATCCGCTTTGAGCGGGTCAACGCCGATACGGGCGAGGAAGTTCCCTGGAAGGACATCGTCAAGGCCTACGAGTACGACAAGGGCAGCTATGTCGTGCTGGAGGAAGGCGATATCCGTTCGGCGGCACCAGAAAGCCACGAGGCCGTAGAAGTGGAATCGTTCGTGGATGCATCGCAGATCGATCCGCGCTACTACGAGAAACCGTATCTGCTGGTGCCCGGCAAGAAGGCCGAGAAAGGCTATGTGCTGCTGCGCGAGACCCTGCGCAGCACCGGCAAGGTCGGTATCGCGCGGGTGGTCGTGCGCACACGCGAGTACCTGTGCGCGGTGATGCCGCATGAGGACGCACTGGTGCTGATGATCCTGCGCTATCCACAGGAACTGGTGGATCCGGAGGAGTACAAGC
This sequence comes from Stenotrophomonas sp. A3_2, assembly GCF_036624925.1. Taxonomy (NCBI): domain Bacteria; kingdom Pseudomonadati; phylum Pseudomonadota; class Gammaproteobacteria; order Lysobacterales; family Lysobacteraceae; genus Stenotrophomonas; species Stenotrophomonas sp. A3_2. The sequence goes on along the minus strand of NZ_JAZKVY010000131.1, from coordinate 57,104 downwards.
TGCCCACCGGCAAGCTGTCCGACTACCGCATCACCAGCAAGGAAACGGCGATGGCCGAACAGCTGATCGAGTCGATGGCCGGCGACTGGGATCCGTCGCAGTATCACGATGAATTCCGCGAGCGCCTGCAGCAGGTGTTGAACAAGCGCATCAAGTCCAAGGGGGGTACCACGCGGGTCGACGATGAGCCTGCACCGCGCGAGGACGCCAGCACCAATGTGGTCGATTTCATGGCGCTGCTGCAGAAGAGCCTGGATGCCAACAAGCGCACGCCAGCGAAAAAGACGGCAACGCGGAAAGCAGCCACCAAATCCACGGTAAAGAAGGCAGCCAAGAAGGCTGCGAAGAAAGCTGCAAAGAAGACCGCTGCACGCCGCAAGGCAGGTTGAGCATGTCGTTGGAGCAGTACCGGCGAAAGCGCCGACCTGGCGGCGGCGCAGGGCAGACGCCGGCGCCTGACGACACGCCCGCGCAGGGTGATCCGACGCGGCGGCCTACCTGCGCCAGGCTGGTTTCAAGCGGCTGCGCAGCGACACGCCGAAGGAGGACCTTGGAATGAACATCGCAGATACCGAAGCTGGAGGCGAGGTCCAGATTACTCATCCGGAGCGGGTGGTTTTTCCAAAGCAGAAGCTGACCAAGGGCGCCGTGGCCGACTACTACCAGCGCATGGCGCGCTGGATCCTGCCGGAAATCAGCGCGCGTCCGCTGTCACTACTGCGCTGCCCGGACGGCGTCGGCAAGGCCTGCTTCTTCCAGAAGCACCATGGTGCAGGTCTGGGCGATGCGGTACATGCGGTGCCGCTGCAGCAGAAGAGCGGGCGCGAGGATTACGTTTACATCGACGACGCACGGGGCCTGCTGCAGCTGGTGCAGATGAACACCCTGGAGTTGCATCCCTGGGGTGCAACCGTCGCCGACCCCGAGCATCCGGATCGGCTGGTGTTCGATCTTGACCCTGGAGAAGGCGTCAGCTGGGCACAGGTGAAGGCCGCTGCGCGTGACGTCCGTGACCGCCTGCAGGAGGCCGGCCTGAAGAGCTTCGTGCGGTTGTCCGGTGGCAAGGGCGTGCACGTTGTGGTGCCGCTGCAGCCCAGGGCCGACTGGGAACAGGCCAGGGTGTTCTGCGAGGCATTTGCCCGGGCGATGGCGGAGCGCGCGCCGGACCACTACGTGGCGACCATGAGCAAGGCCAAGCGTGGCGGCGTCATCTTCATCGACTGGCTGCGCAATACGCGGGGCGCCACCAGCGTGTGCTCGTGGTCGCTGCGTGCGCGTGAAAGTGCCGGTGTGGCGGTACCGCTGCGCTGGGAGGAACTGGCACGCGTCGGTGCGGCCGATGCGTTTTCGATGGCCAAGGCGCTGGCGCGCGCGAAGCGGCTGAAAGCGGATCCGTGGCAGGGCATCGATGCGTTGAAGCAGACGCTGCCGCGGATGGACCTGTAGAGCCGAGCCTATGCTCGGCTGCCTGTGTAAATGTGCATGAAAGCCGAGCACAGGCTCGGCTCTACAGGGGCGGCATCACCTTGCATCGCGCGAGGGACGACGGTCAAACCACCAGCCGGCCAGCAATTGCAGCGGCAGCGACGCCAGCAGCGAAATGACGAACCAGAGCGGGAAATCCGCACCCGCCGTCCACATGGCGTAGCCACAGCCCAGCGCGACCAGCGACCAGATCGAGAAGCCGTGCGAACGCGGCCAGCAGGGCGCGTAGTAGGTGGCAAAGGCGATACCCGCGATGCCACCGAGCACGCTGAAGGCCAGGTCCCAGCCCAGCTGCGCGCTGTTGTTGTCCGGCGGCATGCCCAGCAGCGGCGGCAGCCAGCTGGCGACGCTGCTCACCAGCGCAAGTGAAAGTACACCGCCGAGCAGGGCAACGATGGACAGGAACAGGATCTTGAGCACGCCGGGCATGCACGCATTGTACGGCCGCGCGAGTGCCCGCTGGCGATGAATCGGCATGGCCGCCGCGTCCGTGGGAGAGGGGGACGGAGCGGCGGCGGCCATGCACGGAGGGTCAGGCGGCGAAGTCCAGTACGACGCGGCCTTCGATGGTGCCCGCGTGCATGCGTGCGAACACGTCGTTGATGTTTTCCAGGCGATCGGTGCTGACGGTGGCGGCGACCTTGCCCTCGGCAGCGAACTGCAGCGATTCCTGCAGGTCCAGGCGGGTGCCGACGATCGAGCCGCGCACGGTGATGCCGTTGAGCACCATGCCGAAGATATCCAGCGGGAAGTTGCCGGGCGGCAGGCCATTGAGCGAGACAGTGCCGCCGCGGCGGACCATGCCCAGTGCCTGCTCGAACGCCTTCGGCGACACCGCGGTGACCAGTGCACCGTGTGCGCCACCGATCTCCCTCTTCAGGAAGGCGGCCGGGTCGGTGGTACGCGCGTTGACGGTGACCTGCGCGCCGAGCTGCCGCGCCAGCGCCAGCTTGTTGTCATCCACGTCCACCGCCGCCACGTTCAGGCCCATTGCGCGGGCGTACTGCACGGCCATGTGGCCCAGGCCACCGATGCCGGAGATCGCCACCCAGTCACCGGGCCTGGTGTCGGTGACCTTCAGGCCCTTGTAGACGGTCACGCCGGCGCACAGCACCGGCGCGATCTCCACGAAGCCCACGTCCTTTGGAAGCAGGCCGACATAGTTGGCATCGGCCAGTGCGTACTCGGCGAAGCCGCCGTTGACCGAGTAACCGGTGTTGCGCTGCGTTTCGCACAGCGTTTCCCAGCCCCCCAGGCAGTGTTCGCAATGGCCACACGCCGAGTACAACCAGGGGATGCCGACCCTGTCGCCTTCCCTGACGTGCCCGACCCCGCCACCCACGGCCACGACGTGCCCCACGCCCTCGTGACCGGGGATGAACGGCGGGTTCGGTTTGACCGGCCAGTCGCCCTCGGCGGCGTGCAGGTCGGTGTGGCAGACACCACAGGCCTCGATCCTGACCAGTACCTCGCCCGCCCCCGGGCGTGGTACCGAGACTTCCTCGATGACCAGTGGCTTGCCGAACTCACGCACGACAGCGGCCTTCATGGTGGAATTCATGTTCGGATCTCCGTAGTGCGCTTGCCCACAGAATGACGCCGGCACGAGGCCGGCGCTTTGATCACGATCAAACCTTTGAAGATCCGTGCGCCGGGTTCAGCTGGCCAGCACCGAGGCCTCGCGGGCGAGGCGCTCGATGGCCTCCCAGTCGCGGGTCTGCAGCAGTGCCGGCGTGGTCAACCACGAGCCACCCACGCACAGCACGTTGGGCAGGTGCAGGAACTGCGGCGCGGTCTGCGCGCTGATGCCACCGGTCGGGCAGAAGCGCACGTCGGCGAATGGACCGTGCCAGGCCGCCAGCAGCGCGGCACCGCCGGCCTGCACGGCGGGAAAGAACTTGAACGTGTCTTGGCCGTGCTCCAGGCCCAGGATCAGGTCCGAGGCCGTGGCCGCACCGGGCAGGTACGGCAGGTCGGCATCGTGCGCGGCCGCGTACAGTGCCGGCGTGGCGCCGGGGGACACCGCGAAACGCGCTCCGGCCTGCTTCGCCGCCTGCATCTGCGCCGGGGTAAGCACGGTGCCGGCACCGATCACCGCGTCCGGTACGGCCTCGACCATGGCCGTGATCGCGTCCAGCGCCTGCGGCGTGCGCAGGGTCACTTCGATCACCGGCAGGCCGCCGCGGAACAGGGCCTGGGCCACTTCGACCGCGTCATTCACGTCTTCGGGGGTGTACACCGGAATCACCGGTGCCAGTTTCAGGACCGCGCGTACGCGCGGATCAGCGGCGGACATCGAATCGCTCCTCGCCCATCAGGGCCAGCACGTCAGCTTCGCTGACAGGATTGAAATCGCCGGGGATGGAGTGCTTCAGCGCCCCGGCGGCCAGGCCGAACCGCACGGTGGCGTCGGCATCAAGGCCGGACAGGATGCCATGCAGGATGCCGGCCGCGAAGGCATCACCGCCACCGATGCGGTCGACGATGCCCTGCAGATGACGCAGTGGGGCCTGTGCGCGGGTTCCGTCGCAACCCAGCAGCACAGCGCCCAGCACATGGTGGTCCACGCTCAGCACCTGCCGCTGCGTGCAGGCCATCCACTGCAGTTGCGGAAAGGCACCGAACGCGGCGGCAGCGGCCGCGTCGATCCGCTCCATCAGGTCCGGCTGGGTGAAGCGGGTGCCCAGTACGACCTCCATGTCGCGGTAGTCGGCGAACACGATGTCGGCCTGCGCGAACAGTTCGCGCAATACCGCCTGCGCATCGCCTCCCCAGCGCTGCCAGAGGCGGGGCCGGAAATTGCCGTCGAAGGAGACGCGGACACCGGCCTGTCTTGCCGCGCGCGCCGCCGCCAGCGTGGCCGCCGCCACGTGCGGGCCCAACGCCGGGCTGACCCCGGAGACGTGCAGCCACTGCGCGTCCTGCAGCAGCGCTGGCCAGTCGTAGTCGGCTGCAGCGCTGCGCGCGAACGCCGAATCCGCGCGGTCGTAGACCACTTCGCTCGCGCGCTGTACCGCGCCGGTGGTGAGGAAGTACAGGCCCATGCGGCCCTCGGCGTCCTCGCGCACACCGCGCGTATCCACGCCGTGCCGCCGCAGTTCACCCAGTACATGCGCCCCCAGCGCATTGCCGGCCACGGTGCTGACCATGGCCACCTGATGTCCAAGCCGGGACAGCGAGACACCCACGTTGGCTTCGGCCCCTCCCACATGGACCTGGAGTTGCGGCGACTGCAGCAGCAGTTCGTTGCCGGGGGCACCCAGGCGCAGCAACAACTCTCCAAAACACACGATACGACCCATCTCAGCTCCTTCACGCGTGCCACCAGCATGGGACACTGCATGGCGTGTAAGTGGACCACGCGAGGGGCGTGGCGATTGGCTAGCGGTGTCATTCTAGACCGAAGACGCCTTGAGAGCGCTTGGGCGATATGTCGAAACCTTTGTCCTGCAAGCGTCTTGGAGACATTGCAAATCTGTTGCGGTGCAAGATGCCCGATCCCGGTGGTGCTGCTAACGTCGGTTTTGACTAGCGGTGTCATTTCGCCGCGCAGCTGCGATACCAGACCTTTGGGAGAGGGGAAAGGCATGCAATCTCGGATCCATGGAAAAAAGACACCGGTTACCTTGCTGGCCCTGGGGGTGGGACTCGCCCTGTCCACCAGCGCGGCCGCCCAGCAGCAGACCGCTACCGACCTGGACACGGTGAACGTCACAGGCTATCGCGCCAGTGTCGAAAAGGCGCTGGACATCAAGCGCGGCGAGGCCGGCGTGGTCGATGCCATCGTCGCCGAAGACATCGGCAAGTTTCCCGACCTCAATCTGGCTGAATCGCTGCAGCGCATTCCGGGCGTGGTGATCACACGCGAAGCCGGCGAAGGCCGCAACATCTCGGTGCGCGGCCTGGGCCCGGATTTCACCCGCGTGCGCATCAATGGGATGGAAGCGCTGACCACCGTCGGCGCCGGTGACCAGAGCGGTGGTACCAACCGCGGCCGCGGTTTCGACTTCAACGTGTTTGCCTCGGACCTGTTCTCGCAGCTGGTGGTGCGCAAGACCGCCTCGGCCGACGTCGAGGAAGGCTCGCTGGGTGCCACTGTCGACCTGCGCACCGCGCGCCCGTTCGACTACGACGGCTTCACCTTCGCCGCAAGCGGCCAGGCCGGCTACAACCAGATGGCCGAAAAGGCCGACCCGCGGCTGGCCGCGCTGGTCTCCAACACCTTCGCCGATGGTACCTTCGGCGCCCTCCTGTCGGTGGCCTACTCCGAGCGCCAGGCACTGGAGGAAGGCTCCAACACCGGCCGCTGGGCCAACGGCCCGAGCAATGGCAACTTCGCTGCGTCATCGCCGTTCGCCGCCGCACGCGCCGCTGATGTATTCCACCCGCGCTTCCCGCGCTACGTGCAGATGGAACACGAGCAGAAGCGCCTGGGCGTGACCGGCTCGCTGCAGTGGAAGCCCAGCGATGCCAGTGAAGTATCGCTGGACATGCTGTACTCGAAGATCGATGCCACCCGCGACGAGCAGTACATCGAAGCGATTTCCTTCAGCCGTGGCAGCAGCAGCACCCCGCGCCTGGTCGGCAAGCCGAGCACCATCGTCAGGAACGGCGAGATCCGCAACGGCGCGCTGCTGTACGGTGAATTCGACAACGTCGACATCCGTACCGAGAACCGCCACGACGAGTGGAGCACCGAGTTCAAGCAGATCAGCCTGAACGGCCAGCACCGTTTCGGCGACGACTTCACCGTGTCCGGCAAGCTGGGCATCTCGCGCTCCAGGCACGAGAATCCAGTGCAGACCACCGTCATCATGGACAAGTACGACGTCAAGGGCTACAGCTACGACTACCGTGGCAACAGCCGCTTCCCGATCCTCAACTACGGCATCGACCCGACCGACCCCAACGGTTGGGAACTGGCGGAAATCCGCCTGCGCCCGCAGTACGTGGACAACGACTTCGATACCGGCCAGATCGACTTCAACTGGAACATCAGCCCCGGCTTCCGCCTGAAGGGCGGCGTGCTTGCCAAGGACTACACGTTCAAGACCACCGAACTGCGCCGTGCCAGCGAACTGGCCGTGCCGACCTTCGCCAGCGGCAGCAGGATCGTGCCCGTGGACATGATCAACCAGGCCGGCCTGAAGGGCATCAATGGCAATCCGTCCAACTGGGTGGTGCCGAACCTGGATGCAATCGCCGACCAGTTCGACATCTACAGCAACAGCGGCATCTATGCCGTCGCGCCGCGCGCCAACAACGTGCGCAGCGTGGAAGAGAAGGACCGTGGTGCCTACCTGATGGGCGAGTTCAGCACCGAAATCGGCTCGCTGCCGCTGTCGGGCAACTTCGGCGTGCGCTACGTGCGCACCAGGCAGACCTCCACCGGGCTGTCGACGCTGGCCAGTGGTACCACCTCCACCACCGCCACCCGCACCTACGATGACACCCTGCCCTCGTTCAACCTGGTGGCCGAGGTCACGCCCGATTTCCTGATCCGCCTGGGTGCGGCCAAGGTCATGACCCGCCCGGGCCTGGGCAGCCTGACGCCAGGTGCAACCGTGGCCGTGGCCGGTGGTGCGCGCACCATCTCCAGCGGCAATCCCAACCTGGACCCGACGCGCGCCACCAATGTCGACCTGGGCTTCGAGTGGTACTTCGCCGAAGGCGCGATGGCGGGCCTGGGCCTGTTCTACAAGGACATCGAGACCTCGGTGCAGACCCTGCGCGAGAACCGCCCGTACACCGACAGCGGCCTGCCTGCCGAACTGCTGACCGGTACCGGCGCCTCGCCCACCGACGACTTCACCTTCACCCGGCCAGTCAATACCCCCGGCGGTGAGCTGTACGGCGCCGAGGCGAACTACACCCAGCCCTTCACTTTCCTGCCGGGCAAGTGGTCGAACCTGGGCGTGCAGCTGAACTACACCTGGGTCGAATCGAAGATCCAGTACATCAACTCGGCTGGCCAGCCAGTGATGAAGAACGATCTGCTGGGCCTGTCCAAATCGTCATGGAACGCAACGCTGTTCTACGAAGGCGAGACCTTCGCTGGCCGCGTCTCCGCCACCAACCGCGATGACTACCTCACCCAGGTGCCCGGTCAGGAAACCGGCTTCAACCTGGACGGCTACCACGGCATGACCGGCACCACGGTCATTGATGCGTCCATCCGCTACAAGATCAGCGACCAGCTGGAACTGAGCCTGGAAGGCATCAACCTGACCAACGAAGCCTCGGATGAATGGGTGTACTCGCCCGCCACCGGCCGCCTGCCACTCCAGTACACCGAAACCGGCCGCCAGTTCCTGCTGGGCGTGCGCTACAAGTTCTGAGCAACGCCGGCGGCGGGTACCGATACGCGCCGCGGTTCGCCATGACCGCTGCTGCGCCGCAAGGTGCCGCTGCGGCGTGGCCTTGCTACGGTCCGGCGGCCCGCCGCCGGCCGTCGCCCGTTGAAAGGAAATGTCTCCATGCCGCACCGCACGACCGTGTCCCGCTGCCTGCTGCTGGCAGTGGCCCTGGCTGCAGGCCCCGCGACGGCCGCCGCCGATGTCCCTACCCTGCTCTTCCATGTGGATGCCAATCACGGCCTGCAGGCCGTGACCGCTCACGGTGAGGCCGTAGCGAACTTTCGCGACAAGGTCGCGGTGGTCGACGACGGCGAGCATGGCAAGGCCATCCAATGGGAAGACGACGGCGTGCTTGCCTGGGACGCGCCGGGCAACATCCTGGCCCAGCGCGGCACGCTGGCCTTCGACTGGCGTTCGCGCTACGCGGTGGGTGAAGCGCCGTTCGTGATCTTTCGCGTCGGCTACGCCGACCACAGCAGCTGGGACATGGCCTGGCTGCGCATCGACTGGAACGGGCACGGCTTCGATGCCTTCGTCACCGATGCCAACCTGGCACGCACACGCGTGTCGTTCCGCATGGATGCACTGCCGCGTCCCGACCAGTGGTTGCACCTGGCCTTCGCCTGGGATGAGGACCACGGCGTGCGCCTGTTCATCGATGGCCGCGAAGTGGCGCGCGCGCAGGCCACCGGCAATTACGATGCCGCGCTGGACCAGCTCGGCCTTGCCGGGCGGGTAATGGCACCGTACCAGGTGCAGAGTCGCTACAACTTCCTGCGTGGGAGCGATTTCCAGCACATCCGGGTCTACGACCGCATGCTCGACGCCCCCGCCGTGCAGGCACTGGCAGGCGGCAAGGCGCCGGCCAGCGCGGTGGCGCCGGCCAGCGACGAGCGCGCGTGGCGCCATCGCTTCGGCTGGGAAGGCGCGGCACCGCCTGCGCTGGCGTCGGCCGGCACCCGCATCCGCAAGATCGAATTCGCCGATACGCGCGACCACAAGGCGTGGATGTGGAAGGCCACCGACGGCATCGCGGAAACCACCTGGCCGGGCGTCTACAACCGCTCGCGCCTGCCCGGCCGCAACGACTATTTCCAGCTGCCGGACTGGAACACCTACGTGGAAAGCGGCCAGCACCTGGACCTGACCCTGCCGGCCGGCGAGACGGTGAACCGGATGGAGATCCGCGGTGCGGCGTTCGGCAGCCTGGCCCATGGACCCGACGCCGAACATGCCACCGAGGTGCTGGCCACGCGCCCGCGCGGCGTGGTGCGCAGCGTGCAGGACATTCCCGCGCAGCAGGGCGGCGTGCTCCGTTTCAGCAACGTCGAACAGGAAACCCCGATCCAGGAAGTCTGGGCCTACAACGTGAGCGAGGGCGCCGAGCCGGAAGGCACGGTCAAGCAGACCTACGTGATCGACAGCCAGGCCCTGCCCGACTACACCAACCTCGATGCACTGCGGCACTACATCGATGGCCGCTTCCCGGCCGCCGAACGCAGCACGGTGATGGCCCTGCCCAAGGGCGCAGGCTCACGCCGCCGGGGTGCCGACAGCCTGCCGGCGCAGCCGCGGCCGATCTTGCACGTGCTGATCCCCTCGGGCGTCGGCGATGCACCGGCCAACCAGCCGCTGATCCGCAGCTGGGCCTACAGCTGGGAGAACATGCACGACGGCCTGGACGGCGTGGCCATCGACCTTCCCGCGCTGGACCTGCCGCCCACCCACGATGGACTGATCCCGCTGAACATCCGCATCAAGGATCCGATCTGGCCGGCGCGCGACATGATCGATGTATCGGTGTCGGTGCCGCCACGGCAGGCGCGCACGCTGTGGCTGGACCTGCGCGATCGCATCCTCACCCCGGACAGCCTGTGGCTGAGCATCGCCTCGGCCGCACCAGGCTTCGATGCCGATGCCCTCGACGGTGCGCAGGTCCGGCTGGTGTTCAAGCCGCGTGCCGACGCGCAGAAGGAGCACGTGGCCGACCGCTTCAACCAGGTGCGCGACAACTGGGGCTTCCTGGTGGAAGAGCACACCACGTCCAAGCGCCAGCGCCTGTACGCGCGCGTGTACGCGGACCTGAGCGACCTGCTGCGGGTGGATCCGGACCATGAACTCGGCCGCCTGTACTGGAACTACATCAGCTACAACAGCCAGGGCCGCCCGCCCTACACGGCGCCTGCCGTGCCCAGGGGCGTGCCGGCGTGGGCATTCAACCAGGTGCAGGACCTGGCGCAGGTGCGGCAGTTCGTCGACTGGTGGATCGACGAACGGCAGGTGGCCTACGGTGACTTCGGTGGTGGCATTTCGGACGATTCCGACCTGACCCAGCAGTGGCCGGGGCTGGCCCTGATGGGCGTGCAGCCGGATCGATTGAACGCCTCGCTGACCGCGCTGTCCGACGCGGTGTACCGCAACGGCATGTTCAGCAACGGCTTGAGTACCATCGAGACCGACGAGCTGCATTCCTATGAGGAAGGCATCAACACCAACAGCGCCATGCTCTACCTCAACTGGGGCGATCCGCTGACGCTGGAACGCCTGATGGAAACGGTGAAGGCCTTCGACGAGCGCATCATCCTGCGCAACCCGCAGGGCCACCTGCTGTTCTCCAGCAACTGGTTCGGTGGCAACAAGGTCTACCGCGAACCGAACTGGCAGTGGCAGAAGCCGTATTCGTTCCCGGTGCTGCACCCGGCGTTCCTGCTGGGCCAGTACAACGCCGATCCCACCGGCCGCGGGCTGGTGATCGGCCTGGCCGATGGCTATCTGGCCCACGCAGGCAAGGACGACAAGGGACGCTTCACCCTGCCCAACGAGATCAACTGGGCCAGCGGTGCCACCCGCGGCGGCGAGTTGAACAACGGCTCCGGCAGTGGCGACACGATGCACACCTTCTGGGCGGCGTGGCGCTGGAGCGGCGATGCGAAGTACCTGCAGGCACTGGACTACCGCGTGGCCCGTGGCGGCCCGGGCGCACTGGCCAACCTGGGCGAGAACGTCGTGGACGTACTGGGCCGGCAACAGGACTGGTATCCGCTGCTGCGCGCCGAGGCCGACGCGGGAAAAACCGGCTTCGCCAGCCTGATGGCCTGGCAGGCCAGCGGCGACAGGTCATACATCGCCGCCCTGCATGCCGACGGCCTGCAGGCGAAAGTGCAGCGCGCGTACATGAACACCGAGGGCCACTGGTGGTCCGACCGCGTGGAAGCGCCCAGTGAATTCCTCCAGCGCGCACGCCTGGGTGGGATCGCGCTGAAGCGCAACCAGAGTTGGCCCGGCCACACCGTCAGCTGGCGCTTCGACCGCGATGGAGCGGCCGAACAGGTCGCCCTGCTGGTGCATGCGCCGTCGCGTGAACGTTTCACCGTTACCAGCTACAACCTGGGCACGCGCACCATCGGCGCCGACATGACCGGCTGGAACGTGGCCAGCGGGACCTGGCGGATACGCAGCGGCGTGGATGCCGATGGCGATGGCCACATCGACGGCACGCCCGCCGAACGCCGCGTACAGCTGGAAACCAGCGCTTCGGTGGCGCTGCAGTTCCGTCCCGGGCGTACCGAGGTGTTCGAGTTCGAACGCGTGTCCGAGGGAACACCGGTGGAAACACGGCCGGACCTGGGCGTGGGTCGCGGCGACGTACGCATCGACGGCAGCCAGCTGCAGGTGACCGTGCACAGCCTGGGCCATGTCGGCACCGGCGTGGCCGTAGCAATGCTGGAAGACGCGCGCGGTCGCGAGATCGCCCGCACGGACGTGCCGGCGCTGGGGGCACCCAGTGACCTGCAGCCGAAGACCGTGCAGGTCTGGCTGCCGTTGCCGGCCGGTGACCGCAGCGGCCTGCGCGTGCGCGTGGCGCTGGCCGACGGTGGCGAGGAAGTGACCCGGCTCAACAACGTGGTCGGCGTGCCGCGATGATGCCTGCATTACGCCGGGCATGATCCGGCGTGGGTCAGGACGCCTCGGTCTCCAGCCGTTTCATCCGGCGCTGGTACCAGCCATCATCCAACGGCTCGAACACCGCGCTGCGTTCCATCACGCCCTCGTAGACATGCAGCGACACGGCCACGTCCGCGTCGCTGGCGTTGCACAGCGTGTGGTACTCGTGCGGCGGAATCAGGCTGCCGGCACTACCGCGGTGGCCGTACAGCGTGGGCTGGGCGGCAAAGCGATGACGTTCGCCATCCTGTTCAATCAGCGCATAGGGAGTGACGATCAGTTCGCCCTGCCAGACGCCTTCCACGCACCACATCGCATCGTGGTCGTGCAGCGGCGTGCCCTGGCCCGGGCCCCAGCACATGGCGATGACGCTGTAGCCCAGGGTCGGGCTGCGGTGCAGTTCACGGCGTGCGTAATGCCCTTCGACGGGGCGCCGCACGCAGGGGGGCAGCTGGATGGACGGATCGACGATGGCCTCGCGCAGCACCTGCTGCAGCGCACCGGTGATGGCCTCCGGCGTGCCCAGCATCACCGCGGCATCGATCGCAGCGAACAGCCGCTCCCGGCCGGTGAATGACGGTGGCAAGGACATCGTTCCCATGCCCCGACTCTAGCCGAGAGGGGTTAACAGAATGTTTGCACCGCGGTGTCATCACTGCGTGCCGCGCTGCACGAACGGTACTTTTGCATACAGCGCACGTTCGCCGGCACGAGGATCGTCCACCACGCAGCTCTGGCGATCGAACAGCATGGTCTGCCGCCGGGGCAGCGCGTAGGGGGGCCATTGCGGCATTCCGCGATGATTGGGGTCGCCGTTGCGCGCGAAGGCGATCAGTGCGTCGCTCATTGTCGCCGCCAGCGTATGCGCGTCCGCGCCGCCACCGGTGCGTGCGCCGGGCAGGCCGGCGTTGTCGAACACCAGCGGGATGTCCAGCGTGTGGAAGGCGCGCAGCCGGCCTTGCTCCACCGGTGAGCCCCAGTCCAGCTGGTAGGCCCAGGTGGGCGCGGCCCCGCTGGGCTGGCGCGCACGCGCTTCCAGCTCCTCCACTGCGCCGCGCCAGGAACGTCCTGCGGTAGTGGCCGCGAAGAACACCTCCGAAGGCGTGTAATGCGGGTACAGGCGCCGGTACTCGGCGATCACCGTCTGCGGCAGCAGATCCACGAACTGCTGGCGTTGCAGCTGTGCCGGCAGCGTCTCCCAGGTCAAGGTGAAGTTGGCCGGATCGTTGCCGAGGAAGGCACGGGTCTCGTCGCGCGTACTGCCGATGACCATCGGAATGCTGGCCGACTGCCGCGGCGCCTGCGGCCAGAACGGATGCACCGGAAGGGAGACTTCGTCCAGTACCGGCCCGAAGTACAGCGACGTGCTTTCCACCCGCGATGGATCGCGGGCACGGGTGGCTGCAAGCAGATCCGTGGCCGGGAGCCGCAGCAGGGCAGACAGGTCCTTTGCACCCACTGCCTCCATTGCGATGGCAGCGCGCTGCGCGGCGGCACGCGGGCCGGCCGCGGTGACCTGCTGCCCGCTCATCGTCCACGCGCGCTGGAACAGGCCGCGTGCCGCCGGCATCGCCATCAGCGTGGCGATCTTGGCGCCGCCCCCGGACTGGCCGAACACGGTGATGTTTCCAGCGTCACCGCCGAAGATCGCCGCGTGCTCGCGCACCCACTGCAGCGCCTGTACCAGGTCGAGCTGGCCGACATTCCCCGACGCGGCGTAGCGTGCGTCGCCAAGTGCGCCCAGGTACAGGTAACCGAAGGTGTTCAGCCGATGATTGAGGGTCACCGCCACCACATCGCCGCGGCGGCACAGCGCACTGCCGTCGTACAGCGGATCGCTGCCGGAGCCGTTGTTGAACCCACCCCCGTGTATGTAGACCAGCACCGGGCGGCGGCCGCCATCCCCCAGTGCGGGGGTCCAGACGTTGAGGAACAGGCAGTCTTCGCTGCCGGGGCCTTCCGCGCCGCCCTGCGGTGCGGCCGCGCCATAGTCCAGTGCATCGGCGATCCCGTTCCATGCCGCTTCCCGGCGTGGTGGCTGGAAGCGATGGGTGCCGGTATCGGCGCCGTAGCGCACGCCGCGGAATACCAGCACGCCTTGTTCATGCTGGCCGCGCAGGCGCCCCCCGCGCACGCGGACGATCGGCAGGCGTTCGTCGCGTGCACCGGGCATCGCCGCTGCCGGCAGTGCCACCAGCGTGGCCGTGGCCAGCGCCCAGCGCGCGCTGTCGCGCAGGAAACGGCGGCGCTGCAGATCGTCGGGTGCTCCCGTCATCGGCTGCGCTCCGCATCCTTTCCTGCTGTCAGCCATGCCTGCGCCAGCGCTGGCCACTGCGCCAGGGTGGAGCCGGGCTGCAGGCGCATGCCGAAGCCGTGGCCACCATGGGCGAACACATGCAGTTCGTGCTCGACGCCCGCCCTGGCCAGCGCCTGCGCCATCACCTCGCTGTTGTGCACGCTGACCACGCGATCGTCGTTGGCATGGATCAGCATCGTCGGCGGCATGTCCGCACGCACGTGCTCCTGCACCGAGTACTGCGTCGCCAATGCGGGGTCAGGGCGCTCGCCCAGCAATCGCCCGCGCGAACCACTGTGCGCATGCGCGCCCATGTCGATGACCGGGTAGACCAGCACCGCCCGTGCCGGGCGCGCGCTCAGCTGATCGATCGCATCGCGTGCGGGATAGACCGGCGCATCGAAGCCGGTGGCCAGCCGCGCAGCCACGTGGCCGCCGGCGGAAAAGCCCATGACCGCCACATTGTCCGCCTCCAGGCCGCGGCGCGCGGCCTGGTCGCGCACGACCCGCAGCGCACGCTGGGCATCGGCCAGCGCCGCCTGGCGGTCCCTGCCCGGCTGCGGCAGGCGGTAGCGAAGCACGAACAGGGTGAAGCCTGCCCGCTGCACCCAGTCCGGCACCAGCGCGCTGCCCTCCTTGTCGATTACCACCCGCTGGTAGCCGCCGCCCGGAATGACCAGCACCGCCTGCCCGTTCGGACGTGGCGGCGCGTGCACGATCATGTATGGCGCATCGATCCCGTCCACGAACCGGTCCGGATGGGCCGGATCGGGGCTGCGCTCAACCACCCGCGCCTTCCGTGCCGGAGCGCTCTGGCCAGGTACCTGGCCGTCCGGCCACAGCGGCAGGCGTTCGCCCGCCACCTCCCCGGCAAGCCGCTGGCCGTCGCGCAGCGGGACGTCGCTGGCACGTGCCGGGGCAAGCGTCAACAGAACGCACAGGAACAGCACAAGAGGGGGCAGACGCATGGCGGACCGGGCTCCAGCGAAGGGTGGGCAGCGTGCCGCAGGCGCCCCGGAAGCGGGTGTGATGCGCTGCGGCTTGCGTGATGACACCGGTTTACCATATACACCTCCTGCAGACGCTGTCGATGGGCAGTGCAACAACGCAGAGGGAGACCGTTCTTGAGCAACGAACACGGCACACAGGGGCAGAGGCCGGCGCCGGACGGTGCAGCCGCCATCGCCCGCGCCTTCACCGATGCACGCCGCGCAGGCAAGGCCCTGCCCGCGTTCCCCGGAGAGATCCCCGTCGATCTGGTGGCTGCCTACCACGTGCAGGACCAGGCCATTGGCCTGTGGAGCGATACGGTGGTCGGCTGGAAGGTGGGTTACATCGCTGCCGAGCGCCGCGACGGCTCCGGCGATGAGCGCCTGCTGGGGCCGATCTTCAAACGTCAGCTCTGGAATGATACCGGTGGAACAACCGACATCCCGGTCTTCGTCGGGGGCTTCGGCGCAGTCGAAGCAGAGTACGTGCTGGAGCTGTTGGAGGACGCGCCGGCCGGACAGCTGGACTGGTCCCCGGAACAGGCCGAAGCGCTGCCTGCGCGCCTCTATATCGGCGTGGAAGTGGCCAGCAGCCCGCTGGCCACCATCAACGAACTTGGTCCGCGCGTGGTGGTGTCCGACTTTGGCAACAACAACGGCCTGGTGCTGGGCCCGGAGATCGTCGACTGGACCGCACGCGACGAAAACTCGCTGCGTGCCGAGACACTGATCGAAGGTGAGGTGGTCGGCACCGGTGGCGCCACCCGCCTGCCCGGTGGCCTGCGCGCGGCCTATGCCTTTGCGCTGTCCCGTTCGGCCCTGCGTGGCCGGCCGCTGCGCAAGGGCGACCTGATCGCCACCGGCAATGCCACCGGCATCCACGATATCGAGGCAGGACAAACGGCGCTGGTGCGCTTTGCCGGCTTCGGTGACATTGCCTGCCGGGCCGTGCCCGCGGGATGACCGCGGGGCTGCCCTGGTGAACACGCGCGGGAGGGCGCAGATGATCACACGACGTAACTTCCTGGCCGGTGGCGCTGCTGCCCTGGCCACCCCGATGCTCGCCGCCTGTGGCCGCGGGCCGGGCGGCGATATGGCCGGTGGCGCGCTGTTGACCGCCACCGACGTGCATGTGGCCGACTACCCTACCGTCACCGCGGTGAAGTGGATCGGCGAAACGCTGCAGCGCGAAACCAACGGTCGCCTGCGCCTGCGCCAGTACCACTCCGGCCAGCTGGGCCGCGAATCCGAGGCGATCGACATGGCGCGCTTCGGTGCCATCGATATCACCCGCGTGTATGCCGGTGCGCTGAACAATGCCTTTCCGCTGACCCAGGCGCTGTGCCTGCCCTACGTGTTCACGTCGGTGGCGCACCAGCGTGCCGCGCTGGATGACGGCGTGGCCGAAGCCGTGCTGCGCGGCTTCCAGGGCCGCGGCCTGGTCGGCCTGGCGATCTACGATTCCGGTGCACGCTGCTTCTACAACACCAAGCACCCCATCGTTTCCCCCAAGGACCTGCACGGCCTGAAGCTGCGCGTCGCCTCATCGGACATCTTCATCCAGCTGATGCGCCTGCTCGGCGCCAACCCGACGCCGATGTCGCTGGGCGACACGTTCTCCGGGATGGAAACCCACATGATCGACGGCGCCGAGAACAACATGCGCAGCTTCCATTCCAGCCGCCACTTCGAAGCGGCGCACTACTGGTCGCAGAGCGACCATTCGTACGCGCCGGATGTGTTGCTGATGTCGCGCGCCAGTTTCGAACGCCTGTCGCCTGACGACCGCCAGCTGCTGCTGCAGACCGCGCGCGCGTCGGTGAAGGTGATGCGCGAGCAGTGGGATGCGTCGGAGGACGCCGCACGCCGCGCCGTGCTGGCCTATGGGGTGAAAGCCAACGAGGTGGACATGCCCGCCTTCCGCACCGCCGCCCAGCCGCTGCTGCAGCAGTACCTGCAGCAGCCGGAGATCGCCGCGCTGGTCGACCGCATCCGCGCCGCCTGAGGACACTGCCATGATCGAGACGACGACGCCCGCCACCGGGCCTGGTCAGCGCCTGCTGGACCGCATCGCCGACATCGCCATCTACGGCGCCGTTGCTGCCCTGCTGGGGCTGGTGGTGGTGCAGGGCTGGCAGGTGTTCGCGCGCTACGTGATCAACGATTCGCCCAGCTGGACCGAGCCGGTCACGCTGCTGCTGCTGGCCACGGCGATGAGCCTCGGTGCCGCCTGCGGTGTGCACACCAACCGCCACTTCGGCTTCTTTCTGCTGCATGCCTACCTGGGCCCCGGCCTGCGCCGTGCGGTGGACGTGCTGGTGCAGCTGGTGGTGGCGGTGCTGGGAGGCTTCATCGCCTTCTGGTCGGGTGATCTGCTGCTCGACGGCCTGGACATCAAGACCGCCGGCGCCGATCTGCCGCAGAGCATCAACTACCTGCCACTGGCGGTGGGCGGCGGGCTGATGCTGCTGTTCGCGCTGAACCGTGCGTGGAACGCGCTGCAGGCCCGCGCCACCGGCGCCGAAGACGCTGAAGGAGATCGTTGATCCATGGGTATCACCATCCTGTTCTCCGTGTTTGCCGTGCTGCTGCTGCTCGGCGTGCCGGTGGCCTACGCGCTGGCCGCTGCCGCGCTGGCCACCCTGCTCTACCTGGATATCCCCAGCATCGTGCTGGTGCAGCAGATCTCGGCCGGTACCGGCTCGGCCTCGCTGATCGCCATTCCGTTGTTCATCTTCGCGGGCGAGATCATGATGCGCGGCGGCATCTCCGAGCGCCTGATCGCCTTGGCCTCGTCGCTGGTGGGGCGCTTGCGCGGTGGCCTCGGCCAGGTCTCGATCCTGTCCTCGCTGTTCTTCGGCGGCGTGTCCGGCTCGGCCATCGCCGACGTTTCGGCGGTCGGCGGCACGATGATCCCGCAGATGGTCAAGCGCGGCTACGACCGCGATTTCGCCGTCAACGTCAGCATCACCGCCGCGCTGGTGGCGCTGCTGGTGCCGCCGTCGCACAACCTGATCCTGTTCTCGGCCGCTGCCGGTGGGGGCCTGTCCATCGCCGATCTGTTCGCCGCCGGCATTGTCCCCGCGCTGCTGATGACGTTGGCGCTGATGGTCACCGGCTATGCGGTGGCGCGCCGCCGCGGCTATGGCGTGGAGGTCTTTCCCGGCTGGCGCGCCGTGGCCCTGCGCATCGTCTCCGCCCTGCCCGGCCTGGGCCTGGTCGCGCTGATCTTCATCGGTATCCGTGCCGGCATCTTCACCGCAGTGGAAAGCGCAGCCATCGCCGTGGTCTACGCCTTGCTGGTGACCACCGTGCTGTACCGGCAACTGCGCTGGCGCGAGTTCTTCGACACCGTCATCCACGCTGCGCGCAGCACGGGCGTGATCCTGTTCGTGATCGCCACCGCTGCCGTGTTTGGCTGGCTGCTGGCCTACCTGCAGGTGCCCGCGGCCGCCGTCGAGTTCCTGCAGTCGTTCGCGCACAGCCAGTTCATGGTGCTGCTGATGATCGTGGTGATGCTGCTGCTGCTGGGCACCTTCATGGACCTGGCGCCGATGATCCTGA
The DNA here is from genome assembly GCF_036624925.1 of Stenotrophomonas sp. A3_2. Lineage (NCBI taxonomy): Bacteria > Pseudomonadati > Pseudomonadota > Gammaproteobacteria > Lysobacterales > Lysobacteraceae > Stenotrophomonas > Stenotrophomonas sp. A3_2. The sequence continues at coordinate 38,469 of NZ_JAZKVY010000131.1, read as the reverse complement.
TCTGCACGCCGATCTTCCTGCCGGTGGCGCGCGCCTACGGCATCGATCCGATCCACTTCGGCCTGGTGCTGGTGCTCACCGGTGGCCTGGGTCTGGTCACGCCCCCGGTGGGCTCGGTGCTGTTCATCGGCACGGCCATCGGCAAGATCAGCGTGGGCCAGAGCATGCGCACGATCTGGCCGTTCTGGTTCGCCGCGCTCGCCGTGCTGCTGGTCGTGGCCTTCTTCCCCTCACTGTCGTTGTGGCTGCCCGCCGCGCTGCGCGGCTGAGCCACAAGGAGACTGCCATGCGTGCACTGTGTATCGCCGCCACCATCACTCTGCTCGTGCTGTTGCTGCCGGCACGGCCTGCACCCGCGGCGGAGCCCGCGCGCGCGCCGGCGCAGTGGGCGCGGGGGCTGGAACACCAGCGCCAGGCGGACCGGGGCGATGGCACGTTCCTCAATCCGGTGCTGGCCGGTGACCATCCGGATCCCTCGGTGCTCAAGGACGGGGACGATTACTACCTCACGCTGTCGTCGTTCGACGCCTACCCCGGCCTCCCGATCTGGCACTCGCGCGACCTGGTGAACTGGCAGCCGCTGGGACATGCGGTCACCCGCAACGTGGGGGCGATCTGGGCGCCGGACATCGTCAAGCATCGGGGGCGCTACTTCATCTACTTCCCGGCCCGCACCGGCGAGCGCCGCAGCAACTTCGTGGTCTGGGCCGATGACATCAAGGGCCCGTGGAGCGCGCCGATCGACATCGGCCTGGGTGGCTACATCGATCCCGGCCATGCAGTGGGTGAAGACGGCAAGCGCTACCTGTTCCTCAGTGGCGGTGATTACGTGCAGCTGGCCGACGACGGGTTGAGCGTGGTCGGCACGCCGAAACACGTCTATGACGGCTGGCGCTACCCGCAGGACTGGGACGTTGAGGCCTACGCGCAGGAAGGCCCGAAGATCCACGTCCGCGACGGCTGGTACTACATGACCACGGCAGTGGGCGGCACCGCCGGTCCGCCGACCGGGCACATGGTGATCACCGCGCGCTCGCGTTCGATCCACGGACCATGGGAGAACGCGCCCAACAACCCGATCACGCGCACGCAGTCGGCGGCCGAGCCCTGGTGGTCACGCGGCCACGCGACGGTGATCGAAGGGACCGATGGACGCTGGTGGATGATGTACCACGGGTACGAGAACGGCTTCTGGACGCTGGGTCGGCAGGCCCTGCTCGAACCGATCGAATGGACCGCTGACGGCTGGTTCCGGGCCACGGGCGGAGACCTTGGTCAGCCACTGCGCAAGCCGGCCGGACAGGCGCTGTCGCCGCATGGCATGGCGCTGTCGGATGATTTCCGCGGCAGCACGCTTGGCCCGCAGTGGGCGTTCTTCAACCCGGCGCAGGATGAGTACCGCCGGCTGGGTTTCAGTGGCAACGGCCTTGTCCTGCAGGGCAAGGGCAGTACGCCGCGCGACGCCTCGCCGCTGACCACCATCGCCGGCGACCGGGCCTATCAGTTCGAGGTGGAGATGGAGATCGCCCCCGGTGCCGTGGGAGGCGCGCTGCTGTTCTACAGCGACCGGCTGTACGCGGGCGTGGGCAGCAACGGCGAGTCGTTCATCATGCATCGCTACGGCGAGGAGCGCCCTGCCCGACCGGCCCCGGGCCGCGGCGGCCGGCTGTGGTTGCGGGTGACCAACAACCGCCACATCGTCACCTTCCACTCCAGCACCGACGGGCACACTTGGCAGAAGTATCCGGTTCAGATGGAAGTGTCCGGTTACCATCACAATGTCGCGGGCAGGTTCCTGGCGTTGAAGCCGGCGCTGTATGCGGCCGGCGACGGTGCGGTAACCTTCCGCAACTTCCGCTACCGCGCGCTGGACTGAGCGCGGAGCCGGAATCCCCAGACTTACCGGGTTCAAAACATGTCAGTGCGCAACAAGAACGATGCCGCTACGCCGGCATTGGCGAAGGGCAAGGCAGCCACCATCAACGACATCGCGCGACTGTCGGGTGTATCCAAGAAAACGGTTTCAAGAATCATCAACAACTCGCCACTGGTGCGCAAGGACACGCGCGACAAGGTGGAAGCGTTGATGCGTGAAGTGGGCTACACGCCCGATCCACTGGCCCGCGGGCTGGCGTTCCGCCGCTCCTTCCTGATCGGCATGGTCTACGACAACCCCACCGCGCAGTACATCGTGGACATGCAGTACGGCGCGCTGGATGCATTGCGTGGATCCAGTTTCGAGCTGGTGGTGCATCCCTGTGACAGCCGCAGCCCCGGCTACATCGAAGGCGTGCGTCGCTTCGTGCAGCAGCAGAAGCTGCACGGCGTGATCCTGGTGCCGCGTGCCTCGGAAGACCAGGCGCTGGCGGACATGCTCGATGAGATCGGCTGCCGGTTTACCCGCGTGGCAGCGCTGCCGCTGGACGAAAGCTCGCAGATGGTGGTTACCCATGACCGCGATGGTGCGGCCGAAGCCGCCGACTACCTGCTCTCGCTCGGCCACCGTGACATTGCCCTGGTGACCGGTCCCAGCGCCTACCGTTCGGCCCATGAACGTACCGCCGGCTTCATCGACGCACTGTCGCAACGCGGTATCGAGCTGCCGAAGGACCGCATCATCGAGGCCGGCTACACCTTCGAATCCGGTGTCGCCGCTGCCGAGAAACTGCTGCTGGGCAAGCGCCGCCCGACCGCCATCTTCACCGGCAACGATGAAATGGCCGCCGGTATCTACAAGGTGGCGCTGCGCGCGGGCATCAACATTCCGCGCCAGCTGTCCATTGTCGGCTATGACGACAGCCCGCTTGCCTCGCGCCTGTGGCCCTCGCTGACCTCGGTGCGCCGGCACACGCGCGATACCGGACGCACCGCCGCGGCGATGCTGATCCAGCCCGAAGGCCAGGCCGCGCTGCCCATTGCCAGCGTGCGGCCGCACCTGATCGTCCGCGATTCCTGCCAGCCGCCGGAGGATTGATCCCCAAGGATCAATCCTGCAGGTCACGACCTCTGGTCGTGACACGCCCCTGCCCCATCCACCCGATCCACCGCGCCCTGCCCGAGCCATCCCGGCATCGTGCGACGCAAAATGACACCGGTTTCCTGTCTGGCTAGAATCGACCGTGAACCGCGCCGGGGCCGACCCGTCGGCCCGCCCCCCGCTCTGGAGACGCCATGTACAGCAAGACCCATTACGCCACCCATCCCGATGCCATCCACGGTGCCAGCAACGACCAGCTGCGTGACCTGTACCTGCTCGATGGCCTGTTCAACGCCGGTGCGGTGACCCTCAAGTACACCCACTACGAGCGCTTCGTGATTGGTGGCGCCGCCCCGGTGGACGCACCGCTTGCGCTGCCGACCCAGACCGAACCCGCTTCGGCCGCAGGCCACCCGTTCCTGGAGCGCCGGGAACTGGGCGTGATCAACGTCGGCAGCGGCACCGGTACGGTCACCGTGGATGGCACCGGCTACACGCTGGGTCCGAAGGACGGTCTGTACGTGGCCATGGGCAGCAAGGAGGTCGTGTTCGCCTCGCAGGACGCCGCCAACCCCGCCCAGTTCTATCTGGCCTCGACCCCGGCCCATGCCCGCTTCGAAACCAGGCAGCTGTCCATCAAGGACGCCGTTGCACTGGACCGCGGCGCGCTGGAAACCAGCAACGAGCGCACCATCTACCAGTACATCGTGCCGGCCACCTGCCAGTCCTCGCAGCTGCTGCTGGGCCTGACCGTGCTCAAGCCGGGCAGCGTGTGGAACACCATGCCGCCGCACCTGCACGACCGTCGCAGCGAGGTCTACTTCTACTTCGACCTGGGTGACAGCGACCGCGTCTACCACTTCATGGGCGAGCCGGCCGCGCAGCGTCACATCGTGATCCAGAACAACGAAGCGGTCGTGTCGCCGCCGTGGTCGATCCACATGGGCGCCGGCACCAGCAACTACGCCTTCATCTGGGCGATGGGTGGCGAGAACCTGGACTACACCGACATGCACGTGCTGGACATCTGCCAGCTCAAGTAAGCCCGCCTGGCCGCCGCGCACCGTGTGCCGGCCGTCGACACCGCTCGTCTCTATCAAGGAACGCATACGCAATGGCTAATCCCTTCAGCCTGGAAGGCAAGGTCGCTCTGGTAACCGGTGGCAATACCGGTCTGGGCCAGGGCATCGCCGTGGCACTGGCCGCCGCTGGCGCCGACGTGGCCGTGGCCGGCATCGCCCCGCCCACCGATACCATCGAAAAGATCACCGCGCTGGGCCGCCGCTGCCTGGCCATCGAAGCCAACCTGATCAGCATCGAGCCGGTGGCGCGCGTAGTCCGCGAGACCATCGAAGGCCTCGGCGGGTTGGACATCCTGGTCAACAACGCCGGCCTGATCCGCCGCGCCGATGCGGTGGACTTCAGCGAGCAGGACTGGGACGACGTGATGAACGTCAATCTCAAGTCCGCGTTCTTCATTTCGCAGGCCGCCGGCCGCCACTTCATCGAACAGGGCCACGGCAAGATCATCAACATCGCTTCGATGCTGTCCTTCCAGGGCGGTATCCGCGTGCCGTCGTACACCGCCAGCAAGAGCGGCATCGCCGGCATCACCCGGCTGCTGGCCAACGAGTGGGCGGGCAAGGGCATCAACATCAATGCCATCGCCCCGGGCTACATGGCCACCGACAACACCGCCGAGCTGCGCGCCGACGAAGCGCGCAACAAGGCGATCCTGGAGCGCATCCCGGCCGGTCGCTGGGGCACGCCGGATGACCTGGCCGGTGCGGCGGTGTTCCTGGCCTCGTCGGCGTCGGATTACATCAACGGCGCCGTGCTGCCGGTCGATGGTGGCTGGCTGGCGCGCTGACGCGTGATCCGCGGTGGTGCCGGCCGCTGGCCGGCGTCCTGGCAATGCTTCCGCCGTTCATGAGGTTGCCGGGCAGCGGCCGGCACTACCGGAGACCGGATATGCGCACCCTGTTGCCTTTGTTGTTGCTGCTGTCGTGCACCACCGCGCAGGCGGCGCCCGTGCGGGTCTTCATTGCCGGTGACTCCACTGCGGCCGCATACGGCCCCGAGCGCGCGCCGCAGGCCGGCTGGGGCCAGGCGCTGCAGAGCTACCTGGACCCGGCGCGCTTGGAGGTGCACAACCACGCCAAGGGCGGGCGCAGCACGCGCAGTTTCATCGAGGAAGGGCGCCTGGAGGCCATCGCCGCCGAGCTGCGCCAAGGCGACGTGCTGCTGATCCAGTTCGGCCACAACGATGCGAAGTTCGAAGACCGCACGCGCTACACCGATCCGGACAGCGACTACCCACGCCTGCTGATGCGTTACGTACAGGTGGCCCGCGCAAAGGGCGCCACGCCGGTGCTGGTCACGCCGGTGGCGCGGCTGCTGTACGACTTCGGTTCACTGCTGGATACGCATGGCCGCTACACGCAGTCGATGAAGGCGTTGGCCGCGCGCGAGCAGATTGCGCTGATTGATCTGAATGACCGCAGCATGCGCTGGATCCGCGCGCTGGGTGAGGAGGGCGCGCGACCCTACTTCCTGTTCGTGCCCGAACAGAACAAGGCCGACGGCACCCATTTAAGCGTGGCCGGCGCACATGCGGTGGCCTGCCTGGTATTGCGCGAGGCGGTGCCGCTGCTACCCGCGCTGCAGCCGGCGCTGGTGCGGGATATCGACTGCGACGTGGTGGCGGAAGGGCAGGGTAGCGACCCAGCCCTGCCCTCGCAGGTGGTGCACGAAGACAGTGTTGTGCGCACGCAAGCAGGCCCGCACGGCGGTGCCGGCCCGACCACGGCGTATCCGTTCTTCGCCGATGCCGAAGGGCTGCCGTTCGTGCTGCGCAAGCGTGTGCTGCACAAAGGCGCGGGCATCGGCCTGCATCCGCAGCACAAGGACGAGATCTATTACATCGTCAGTGGGCAGGGCAGTTATGTGCTGGATGGCAGGCAGTACGACGTGCACGCCGGGCTCGCGCTGCTGACCCGCAAGGGCAGCCACCATGCGCTGCAGCAGGTGGGTGAGGAGGATCTGGTGGTGCTGCTGGTGTACCCGCGCTGATTGAAACGTAGCCGAGCATGGGCTCGGCTCTACAGAACAGCGCCGGAGTGCATGGTCATCGTCGTTCGACAGGCTCCGGGCCGAAGTGCTTCAGCCCCAACCTGGCCAGGTCTTCCGGTCGCTCGAAATAGGCTTCGTCGAAGGCGTGCAGCGCCTCCTGCTCCTGTTCGGTCATCGCGCCGTACAGGTCGGTCAGTTGCTTGACCGCCGGGTCATCTTCCAGCCGGTCGACCAGCCCGCGCATGCCGGCCAGGATCGCGTGGGTCTTCGCCGCGCCCATCGCCTGCAGCGCACGCAACGCCAGCTGGCAGGTCGGGTCGCCCCAGTTGCACAGGAACTGCATGAAGCCGCCGTTGTTGATGTCGGCCTCCATGCGCCACAGCGCCACCAGCAGCTGGTCTTCGTCGGACAGCGCATCCAGCGTCCACGCGGCTGCCTTCAGTCGCGCCAGCGCGGCCTCGTAGCGGTCTTCCCAGACCTGGTTGAGGATATCGACCACGCCAGCCTCGCGCGTCGGCAGCAGCGCCGGCCAGTTCACGCCCAGGCCATCGGCGGTGGCGACCCACCGCGCGCGTTGCCCTGCATCGGCTTCGAACAACGCAGGTACCCAGCGCAGCGGCTGGCGGGTGCGGCGGCCATCGGCCAGGGTCAGCAGGATGAAGTCGTCGTCGAAAGCGACATCGGTTACGCGCAGCGAAGCAAATGCATCAGTCATGCCGTGCAGGATAGCCGCGCGGCAGCGCGCATCACACGTCGCCGCCGTCCGCCCAGCCTTCACCCGTGCCGGCCTGGAACACGTGATCGTCAGCCTGCACGTCACCGGCAGGCAGGTGCGCCTGGTCGGCCAGTGCCGCGTAGATCGGGGTGAAGTCCGGCGACGTCGCCTGCATCAGCTGTTCAAAGCTGTCGATGACGAAGTAGGTCTTCTGGAAGGTGTCGATGCGGTACTTCGTTCGCATGATCCGCTGCAGGTCGAAACCGATGCGGTTGGGTGCGGCCGATTCCAGCGAGTACAGCGACTCGCCCTTGGACGACACGATGCCGGCACCGTAGATGCGCAGGCCGTCGGGCGTGTCGATCAGGCCGAACTCCACCGTGTACCAGTACAGGCGGGTGAGGTTCTGCAGCGCGTCCGGGCCGATCGCGTGGGCTTTGACGCCGCCACGGCCATAGGCCTCCATGTAGTCGGCGAACACCGGGTTCATCAGCAGCGGCACGTGGCCGAACAGGTCGTGAAACAGGTCCGGCTCGGCGATGTAGTCGATCTGGTCCGGGCGACGGATCCACCAGGTCACGGGAAAACGGCGGTTGGCCAGGTGGTCGAAGAAATCCAGTTCCGGCAGCAGGCCTTCGACGCCGACCAGGGTCCAGCCGGTGGCCGCGCCCAGCACTTCGTTGAGCTGGTCGAAGCGCGGAATCATGTGCGCGTTCATGCCCATCTCGTCCTGCGCGTCCAGGAATTCCTGGCAGGCACGGCCGACCAGCAGCTCGCGCTGGCGCTGGTACAGCGTGCTCCAGGTGGCGTGGTCGTCGGCGCTGTAGGTGTCCCACGGCTGCTCGACGAGCGCGGTGGTGTACACCGGCACGTAGCCCTTGTCGGTCTGCTGGTGTTCGACGCGGCGGGGCTGGGCGAGGTCCATGGGGCACTCCTTGAAGGGATAGCCACGATGCTAGGGCAGGGCGCGCGCAACAGGGTTGCAAAAGTTGCGCCGATTGGCATTGTTGGCGCAATATCCTTGCGCAGTCACCATGTTGCGGAGCAGCAATGGCCGGAGAAGTCCAGTTTGATCGCACGGATATACGCCTGCTGGCTGAAATCCAGCGGGATGGGCGCGCCACCAACGCGGAGCTGGCGACTCGGGTGAACCTGTCGCCCTCGGCCTGCCTGCGCCGCCTGCAGCGGCTGGAAAGCGAGGGCGTGATCGTCGGCTACGGCGCGCGGCTGGAGCCGCGGCAGCTGCGCCTGGGCCTGCAGGCCTTCGTGCGCGTGCAGTTGGAAAAGCACGACCAGGCCGCCATCGGCCACTTCGTGGACAGCGTGCAGGGCTGGGACGAGGTGGTGGCCTGCCATGCGCTGACCGGCGACATGGACTACCTGCTGCACGTCTACGTGCGCGACCTGGAGCACTTTTCGCACTTCCTGCTGGACCGCCTGCTCAACGCCGGCGGCGTGGCCGACGCCAATTCCAGCTTCGTGCTGCGCACGGTGAAGGGCTTCCAGGCATTGCCGTTGTCGCAGCTGGAATGAGCGCAGCGGCGATTTGACGCGGCCGGGCGGGTAGCCGAGCATCACCGCCCTGCGCGCGCCGCAGCGTTCCTTTCCGGTTCCACGCATGTCCGAACTCCAGCACCCGGTGCCCACCACCATCTTCCTGCCGCTGCAGCGCAAGTCGCTGGCACGTTACATCGCTCACGGCACGCCGCCGCAGACGGCAGTGGAGCAGGCCGGGCTGATGGCCGCGCAGTTGTGCCGGGCGCGCCTGCATCCAGCGGCCGAGATCGAACGCCTGCTGCATGATGCCTGCGCGCTGTTTGCTGGCAACGAAGGCGCCGCCGCGGAGCTGGCCGGCCCCGGTGGCGGAGGCCAGCCGGAGCTGGATGCCTGGCTGACCGCATTGGCCGCCCACGGCGTGCTGCTGGCGCCGGCGCAGATCCTGCAGGACGTCATCGCGCAGTCGCCATTGGAGTATCCGGGCCTGGCCCTGCAGCAGGCCTGCCAGGAAACCCTGACCGAGCATGAGATCCGCTTTCCCGCCACCTTTTCCAGTGACGAGGCGCTCACGCAGGATGACGTGGCCGCCGAGGACGCGCGTGCGGTCGAACACCATGGCCTGTACACCTCCGAGCAGGCCCGCGTGCTGCGCGCCATCGCCGCCAACCCCGATGAGTTGATCGACCTCGATGGCTATGCCGGCACCGGCAAGGGCCACCTGGTGCTGGCGCTGATGGAGGCGCGGCCCGGCCGCTACACCTACGTGGCGCCCTCGCGTGGGCAGGTGGAAGCCTTCCGCAGCCGCGTGCCGGCCAGCACCGCGGTGCGCCTGCTGACCCAGATCGAGTTCGCCAACCGCGTGGCGCAGCATGCCGCGCGCAGCGGCCACACCGGTGGCTTCGTTGCCAGCTACCGGCGCAGCACCCGCACGCCGCGCGAGATTGCCGGCCGCATCGGCCTGCAGGGCATCGGTGGGCGCAGCCCGGAGCAGGTGCTGCTGACTGCGTTCGAGGCCATCAACCGTTGGTGCGCGTCGTCTGCACCGGGCTTGGCGTTCCAGCATTTCGACCGGTCGGTGCCCGCCGCGATGCTCGACGTGTCGCCGTACATGGCGGCCGCCGAGCACGTCTGGCGCTGCATGTTCGACGCCGAACTGCAGCGGGGCACGCTGCTGAGCCTCAGCCCGGCGCACATCGGCAAGTGGTTGGCGCTGCGCGGCGTTACCCCGCCGCTGGACATGGGCATGCTGCTGGTGGACGAGGCGCATGACCTGAGCCCGTCGTGGAAGCAGTTGCTGGCCGGCCATGCGCCTGGCGTGGTCAGCCTGGGGGATCCGCACCAGTGCCTGACCGGTACGGTGCCGCGCTGGGCCGCGTCGAAGGTGCTGGAAATGCACCAGTCGGTGCGCCAGGGCAACCAGGTCGAGGGCCTGGTCAACCAGACCCTGGCACTGGATGGACTGGGGCAGGACAGTGGGCCGTTCGTCGGTGCCGCCGACCGCGCCACCGGTGTGCTGCATTACCGCCACTGGGCGCAGGTGCCGAGCGAGGGCCTGCGCATCCATGGCAGCGTCGCCGATCTGGCCCTGGATGCGGCACAGCTGCACGCGCTCGGGCTGCGGCCCTATCTGCATCCGGCATCGCTGCGCGCGCTGCGCAGCGTGCTGCAGCGGCCGCTGGATGCGTGGCGCCGGCGCCGCGACAGCGCCTCGGACCCGGCACAGGAGCGCTTCCTGGCCACGCAGGCCGACGAAGGGCAGGGCGCGCTGGTCGAACTGTTTGCGTCTGCCGATCGGGTGCAGTCACTGCTGCAGGCGCTCGACGACCAGGACACGCCTGCTGAAGGGCGGGTGGCGCTGTGCCTGGCCGAACACGCGAAGAACCTGCAGTTCGACGTGGTCTCGCTGTCACCCGGTTGCTTCAGTGCGGGGCAGGGCGGGCGCATCTGGTACAACCCGGTGCGCGCGGTCTATCTGGCACTCACCCGTGCGCGACGCCAGCTGCATGTGCCGGCCGATGGCATGGAACAGCTGCAGCACACGGCGACACTGCAGGAGCAGGCCCGTCAGGCGCGCAGGCGCGAGCGGCAGCAGGCCAGCGGTTACCGGCCTGCGCGCTAGAACGCGCGCGTCGCTGTCTGGCAGCGACACGCCGGCTCAGCTCAGCACTTGTCCTTGCGGCCCATCAGCTTGCCCAGGCGCGAGGCTTCCTCGCACTTCGGCGCGGCCACGGGTGCCGGTGCGGCGGCCGCGGCGCGTGCACGCTGCAGCTGCTGGATCTTCGCGCGGATCTGCGGCATCGCGGCCATTGCGGCCTTTTCGCCCTCCAGGATCGCGGTGCCACGCTGGCTGAAATCGGCGGCGCCGATGTCCAGCACCTTCGGGCGGATGACGATGTCGGCGCGTGCCAGTTCCTGCTCGCCCAGGCGCTGGCCCATGATCGAGATGGACTGGTTGACGATGCCCAGCATGTCGGTCGGCGCCTTGCCGCTGGCCTTGCTGGAGATGTCCACGGCGATCACGAAGTCGGCGCCGAGCTGGCGCGCGGCATCGACCGGCACCGGGCTGACCACGCCGCCATCGATGTAGTTGCGGCCACCGATCTTCACCGGTTCGAACACGCCGGGAATGCTGCTGGAGGCGCGCACGGCCTGGCCGACGTTGCCGCGCACGAAGATCGCGCGCTCGCCTGTTTCCAGCTGGGTCGCGACTGCGGCGAACGGCTTCTTCAGGCGCTCGGCGGGGCGGTTGGCGACCTGCTCGTTGACGTAGTCCTGCAGCTTCTGGCCCTGCACCAGGCCACCGGAGAACAGGCGCACGTCGCGGATGCTGGCTTCATCCAGCGCCACTGCCTTGCTCTGCATCTGGAACGCATCCATGCCGCTGGCATACAGCGCGCCGACCACGCTGCCGGCACTGGTGCCGGACACCACGGCCGGTTCGAAGCCGTTGGCCTCCAGCATCTTGATCACGCCGATGTGGGCGAAGCCCTTGGCTGCGCCACCACCGAGGGCGATACCGATCTTCACCGGCTTGGCCTGCGGTACCACGGTTGGCGCCGGCGGCGGCGCAGGGCGGACCGGGTCGCCACCGCAGCCGGCCAGCAGGCCGATCAGGGCGACGGACAGCAGCATGCGGGGTCGGAACAGGCTCATCGGCAGTGCGCTCGCGGCGCCGGATTCAGGAAAGGGCGCCAGCATACCGAAGGTGCCGCAGGGCGGGCAGGGTAGGTCGGCCCGCCCATTCATCGGATGCTTCGGGTAGTGCCGCGCCGCGGCCGGGCGCCCCCGGTAGAAACGCCCCCCCCCCCGCCCCGCCCCCGCCACTACCGCGAGGCGGTCAGAACCGGTTGTCGCCGTCCAGCATCCGGCCCAGGCCGCCCAGCACCGAGCCTTCGCCGCGGTTCTGGCCGCCGCCCTGCGGCGCGGCCATCCACATGCGGCCGGCCAGGCGCGAGAACGGCAGCGACTGCAGCCAGACCTTGCCTGGACCGGTCAGCGTGGCCAGGAACACGCCTTCGCCGCCGAACAGCATGCTCTTGATGCCTGCAACACGGCGCACGTCCATGTCCACGGTGGGGTGGTAGGCCACCACGCAGCCGGTATCCACGTCCAGCCGCTCACCGGCAGCCAGCTCGCGCTCGACCACGCAGCCGCCGGCGTGGATGAACACCCAGCCGTCGCCCTCCAGCTTCTGCATGATGAAGCCTTCGCCGCCGAACAGGCCGGTCATGATCCTGCGCTGGAACTGCACGCCGATCTGCACGCCGCGCGCGCCGGCCAGGAAGCTGTCCTTCTGGCAGACCAGGCGGCCGCCGTGCTGGTCCAGCTTCATTGCCAGCACCGTGCCCGGGTAGGGCGCGGCGAAGGCGACCTTGCCCTTGCCGTGGCCGCTCTGGGTGTAGACGGTGGCGAACAGGCTCTCGCCGGTCAGCACGCGCTTGCCGGCGGCCATCACCTTGCCCATGAAGCCGCCGCCCTGGTCGCCGTTGGCGGCGCCGAACACCGTGTCCATCTGCACGGTGGCGTCCTTGAACATCAATGCGCCGGCCTCGGCAATGGCGCTCTCGCCGGGGTCGAGCTCGATCTCCACGAACTGCATTTCATGGCCGACGATGCGGAATTCGATGTCGTCGGCGCGGCCGCTGGCGGAGGGGACCGGCGGCGGGCTGTTCGGCATGCCCGGGGCCGCAGATTGCAGCTCCGGCACCTCGGCAATCGAGGTCCATCCGCTCATGCCCTGGCACCAGGCCAGCGCGCGCGGGTTGGCCTGCGCATAACGGCGCGCAGCCTGGTCATCAAGCGGGCCGATACGCTCGGCCTGGGCGGAGGCATGGAAATACCACTGGGTCATCGCGGCGGCTCCGCAGGGCTGGAAACCCCCGAGTCTAGCGAGGGCGCCCGGGCCGGGGCGACAGGCCCATGAACGGCGGGCATTTGCGGGGCAGGTGCTGTATTGCAACAATTATCTGGTAGCGCCGTTTTACCACCCCTCCAAACACAGCCTACCGCCATGTCCCCGACCCGTACTTCCCGTGGCCGCCTTCCGGTCGCGCGCCCCCTCGTTGCCGCTCTTTCCGCCCTGCTGCCGCTGGTTGCGGCCGCCCAGGAAACTCCCGCTGCCAAGGATCCGGTTGCCCTCGATGCCCTGCAGGTGACCGCGCAGCGGCGCGTCGAGAACGCCAAGGACGTACCGGTCGCACTGAGCGCGATCCAGGGCGAGAAGCTGGATGTGCTCGGCTCGGCCGGCGATGACATCCGCTTCCTGGCCGCACGCGTGCCCAGCCTCAACATCGAGTCGTCCTACGGCCGTGCCTTCCCGCGCTTCTACATCCGCGGCCTGGGCAACACCGATTTCGACCTCAATGCCTCGCAGCCGGTGTCGCTGGTGTATGACGACGTGGTGCAGGAAAGCCCGCTGCTGAAGGGCTTCCCGCTGTTCGACCTGGCCAACGTGGAAGTGCTGCGTGGCCCGCAGGGCACGCTGTTCGGCCGCAACACCCCGGCCGGCGTGGTCAAGTTCGATTCGGCACGCCCGTCGCAGGATGCCGATGGTTACCTCCGTGTCGGCTACGGCAGCTACAACAGCTGGAACGTGCAGGGCGCCTACGGCGGCCCGCTGACCGACCGCTGGTCGGCACGCGTCTCGGCCATCTACCAGCGCCGCGACGACTGGGTCGACAACACCCGCGTCGGCGCTCCCAACAGTGGCTTCGAAGGCTATGACGAAGCCGCCGGCCGCGTGCAGTTCCTGTACGAAGGCGACGACTTCGAAGCACTGTTCAACCTGCACAAGCGCAAGCTCAACGGTACCGCCCGCCTGTTCCGCGCCAACATCATCCAGAAAGGTGGCAATTCGCTGGTCGAGAACTTCGACCGCGACAAGGTGGCCAACGACGGCGTCAACTTCTCCGACCTGGAGACCTGGGGCGGCAGCGCGCGCCTGCAGTGGAACCTCGGTTCGGTGACCCTGCATTCGATCACCGGTTATGAAACCGCCGAGTCGCTCAACCGTGGCGACATCGACGGTGGCTACGGCGCGGCCTTCCTCGGTGCCGGCAACTACGGTCCGGGCCTGATTCCGTTCTCGTCGGAGTCGGCCGACGGCCTGCCGCACCACCGCCAGTGGACGCAGGAAGTGCGCATCGAGTCCAACGAATGGGGCCGCTTCGACTGGCAGGCCGGCGTCTTCTACTTCGATGAAGACGTGACCATCAACAACTTCAACTACGACTCGCTGACCCCGGGCAACCCGCAGACCGGACACGTGGTGCAGAACCAGCGCAACAAGGCGTGGGCGGTGTTCGCTTCGGGTGACTTCGATGTCACCGACCGCTTCAAGCTGCGTGCCGGCGTGCGCTATACCCAGGACAAGAAGGACTTCAGCGCCAGCGTGCTGCAGGCCGTTCCGTTCGGCACCCCGGTCAGCGGCCCGTACCTGGCCAACACCGACGTCAACGACGTCAGCTGGGACGTCAGCGGCGTGTACAAGCTGACCGACGACATCAACGCCTACGCCCGCGTCGCCAAGGGCTTCCGCGCGCCGTCGATCCAGGGCCGCCTGGCCTTTGCGCCGGGCCTGTCGCAGGCCGATTCGGAGAAGGTCATCTCGTACGAGGCCGGCATCAAGGCCGACCTGTTCGAGCGCCGCGCGCGCCTGGGCCTGAGCGTGTTCCGCTACAACGTTGACGGCCAGCAGCTGATCGCCGTGGGCGGTGCCAACAACACCGCCACCCTGCTCAACGCCGACAAGACCATCGGCCAGGGCGTGGAACTGGACCTGGAAGCCTACCTGGCCGACAACGTCCTGCTGACCTTCGGCAGCAGCTACAACGACACCGAGATCAAGGACAAGAACCTTGCGGTGGCGATCTGCGGCGGTGGCTGCACCATCAACGACCCGACCACGGTCATCAACGGCGGCACCTATGCGCTGGTGAACGGCAACCCGCTGCCGCAGGCGCCGAAATGGATCCACAACGCGACCCTGCGCGTGGGCTTCCCGCTCAGCGATGGCAGCGAGCTGTACGCCTACACCGACTGGGCCTACCGCAGCGCGGTGAACTTCTTCATCTACGAGTCGCCGGAATTCCGCGGCCGCAGTTCGCTGGAAGGCGGCCTGCGCCTGGGCTACAACTGGGATTACGGCCAGTACGACGTGGCGGTGTTCGGTCGCAACCTGACCAACCAGACCCGCGTGGTCGGCGCGATCGACTTCAACAACCTGACCGGCTTCCTCAACGAGCCGCGTACCTGGGGCGTGGAGTTCACCGCGAAGTTCTGATGCGGTGGCTGCGTTGATGCAATGCAGAAGGGCCGGCGCACTGCCGGCCCTTCTGTTTCCTGCTTCGTGTAGAGCCGAGCCTGCGCTCGGCTGCTCTGAGCCGAGCATGGCTCGGCTCTACAGAGGCGTGGCCTACAGCGCGCTCTGCGGGCGCACCTTCAGCACCGCATTCTCGGTGGCGCAGTCGCGGCTGGAGTGCAGGCCGGCCTTGCGCGCCGCTTCGATCTCCTTGCGTGCGGCCAGCAGGTCCTTGTTGAAGGCCGCGTTGTCGTGCAGGCGGGCCACGGCGGCGGCACCCATGAAGCGGCCTTCGAGGATGTCGCTCTGCCAATGCACGTTGCACACCAGGCGGCTCTCGCCGTAGTTGCGGCCGCGGGCCTGGATGGCATCGGCGCGGTCCGGCGCGATCTCCGACAGGATCAGTGCCCAGGCCCAGCCGATCGAGGTGTGGCCGGACGGGTACGAGCCGTTCTTGCGCAGGCCGTCTTCGTCCTTCGGCGAGCAGGTCGGTTCACCGTTGACCATGAACGGACGCGGGCGCTGGTAGTGGTTCTTGGCCGCCTTGGTCGCCGCACTGGCGTCGATCCGGCTGCGCTCCAGCAGGCGATACAGCGCCGGGGTCTTCACCGCATCGACGTCGATGTCGGCGGCGCAGGAGAAGTGGTTGGCGCCTTCGGGGAAACCGAGTTCCGCATCGACGCCGGCCTGGGCGAAGCGCGGGCTGCCACGCAGCGCGCGGGCCTCACGGCTGACCTGCTCGTCCAGGGCGAACGCGGCCGAACCGGCCACCGGTGGTGCCGGTACCAGGTCGAGGCTGGCCGGAACCGCGCTCTTGTCCAGATAACCCACCGCCTTGGTGGTGATGTTGGCTTCGACGGCGGTCGGCTTGGCGGCGGTGGCGGCACAACCGGCCAGGGCAGCGGCCACGGCAAGGCCGAGCAGCGGGCGGGCAGGGTGGGAGATCAGCGACATGGACGGGCTCCGGAGAAAGAACATCGCGTCATGATCGCAGTCCCAGTGCGGCACCGCAGTGGCCATCGGTCATACGGCCAGAACCGGCATGGTCATCGAAACAAGATGAAAAACGTCATCAAGTGACGCCAGTCTCCTGAATCCGGGCGCAGCGCACGGACTTTCACGCGCCCGCGCCGTGAGCATCGGCACATCGGCAGGCACCAGAGGCCGTCCAGTTCCAGCCGGGTCGGGGGGATCCGAAGACAGAGGGAGAGACGCGATGCGCAGCACCGCAACAGGAAGTACCGTCCTGGCCCTGCTCCTGGGGCTTGCAACAGCGCCGGCGCAGGCCGCCGACGTGGTCGGCGTGGCCTTCGTGCATGGCACCGGCGCGCAGACCAACGCCACCCAGGACTACTGGCAGCCGACCATCATCGACACCGTGCGCCAGGGCCTGCCCAACAGCAGCAATTACGTGGTCATCAACTGCGATTTCACCCAGTACATGTGGAAACCGGAGGCGGCCGGCTGCCTGGCCAACCAGCTGACCCGTTTCATCGACAGCCGTGGCATCACCCAGCTGGTGGTGATCACCCACTCCAACGGCGGCAACGTGGTGCGCTGGATCCTGTCCAACCCGACCTACGACAGCCGCTATCCGAAGATCATCCGCACGGTGCGCAAGGTCACCGCGCTGGCGCCGTCTTCGGCGGGCACGCCGCTGGCCGATGCGGTGCTCAACGGCAATACCTTCGAAACCTCGCTGGGCTGGCTGCTGGGCTACAAGAACGACGCGGTGCGCCAGCAGCAGGTGGCGAGCATGGCCACCTACAACGCGCAGAACCTCTACGGCACCGCAGGCCGTCCCGCCCTGCCCAAGCCGTTCCGTGCGGTGGTCGGCAGCGACGTGGAATCGGCGGTATGGGACAGCAACAGCTACTGCGGTGGCTACGCCGCCAATGTCGGCCTGGAGTTCACCCAGAACTGGCTGTCCTCCTGCTCCGATGGCTTCCTGGAGTGCAGCAGCCAGAAGGCCGCCGGCACCACCTGGTTCACCGACACGCAGCGCACCCAGGGGGCAGAGCCGCTCAGCCACAACCAGAGCCGCCGCGAGTGCTTCGGCCTCGGCACCCTGCTGCGCAACGACCTGACCCAGTGAGGGAGACGACCATGACGATTCATTCCACCCTGCTGGCCAGTGCGGTGCTGGCAGTCCTGTCCCTTTCCGCCGCGCAGGCCGCGCAGCCTCTGCAGGCGGCCCGCGTGGGCGACCAGGTGCCTGCGGCGCTGGTTGCCGCGCCATTGCCGGCCGATGACAGCGAACGTGCACCGCTGTCCTTCGCCTGGGCGTTGGACCCGGCACAACCGCTGCAGGCGGCCACGCCGTATGCCTCGGTCAGCCGCAGCTACTGGCAGCAGGTCGATGGCTCGCAGCTGCAACGCGGCCTGGACCTGCCGCTGACGGCGCCCGATGCGGTGATCCAGCTGAGCCCGGCCGCAGGTGCCCGCGCGCTGCCTGCCAACACCCTGCAGATGCGCGACCCGGCTGGCCGCAGCAGCGTGGCCCGCAGTGTCGATGCGCGCGCGCTGCAGGATGCCGGCATGCCGGTGAGTGATGGCAGCAGCATGCTGCGCACCGGCGCGACCAGTTCGGCCGGTGCGTACACGCTGCAGAGCACGCAGGCGCAGGGCCGCTATGTGGTGCAGGTGCTTGAGCCGAACAGCCCGCTGCGGCTGGAAGTGCAGGCCAACCAGGCGCAGGTGCTGGCCGGTGGCAACGTGCAGCTGCAGGCACGCTTGCTGGAAGACGGCGCCACCACCGCGCAGCTGGCCTCGCGCCGTGGCAGCCTGGGCGGTGAAGCCCTGCTGGTCGCACCGGATGGCCGCAGCTGGCCGCAGCGGTTGCTGCGCACCACTGATGGCAGCCTGCGCGCGCAGGTGCGGATCCCGGCCGACGTCGGCACCGTGCAGGGGCTGTGGGAACTGCAGGTGTTCGCCCAGGCCGATGGCGTGCTGCGCGATGGCAAGGTGGCCTTCGCGGTGGCACGGCCCACTGCTCGCTTCAGTGGCCAGGCGGCACCCGACCCGGCCAGCCGCCAGGTCGCGCTGCCGCTGCAGGTGGCCGCCGCCGGTCGCTACGAGGCGCGTGGCACGTTGTATGCCACCGGCCGCGATGGCCAGCTGAAGCCGGTTGCACAGGCGCACGCGGCGGCGTGGTTCGATGGCCCGGGCGCAGGCCAGCTGGTGCTGCCGTTCGACCAGGCCGCGTTGCCGGCCGGTTTTGGCGCACCGTACGAGCTGCGCGACCTGCAGCTGCAGGACCAGAGCCGGATGGCACCGATCGAGTCGCGCGCGCTGGCGTTGAGGTTCTGAGCAAGGGTGCAGCGGGCCGGGTTCCGGCCCGCTGCACCGTTTTCTGTAGAGCCGAGCCTATGCTCGGCTGCCGTTCCCCGCGGCCAGAAGCAGCCGAGCATAGGCTCGGCTCTACAGTGGCATGTCGATTATCCCGCGTACGCGGTCAGCCGGCCTTCCTGCTCGCATACCGTGATCGCGCCACCGAACACCGCCGACAGCGGTTCGTTGCGCAGCAGCTCGGCGCGGGTACCGTCAGCCAGTACGCGGCCGTCACGCAGCAGCACCACGCGTTCGATCTCGGGAATGATCTCTTCGATGTGGTGGGTCACCAGCACCAAGGTGATGCCCTGCTGGGCCAGCACGCGCATGGTCGCCACCAGCTGCTCGCGGGCGACCAGGTCCAGCCCGGTGGAGGGTTCGTCCAGCAGCAGCGCCTGCGGCCGGTTGACCAGCGCGCGCGCGATCAGCACGCGGCGCGTTTCGCCGGCCGACAGCTCGGCGTAGGCACGTTCACGCAGGGACAGCGCGCCGGTCATCGCCAGTGTCTCGCCGACACGGGCGCGCATGTCGGCGGTCACCTCGCGGAAGGCCGGCACCACGTAGCTGGCGAAGAAGCCGGACAGCACCGCCTGTTCCACGGTCAGGCCGGGCATGTCGGCCAGGTTGCTGCTGAGGTCGCCGGTGACGATGCCCAGCTGCGAGCGCAGCCGGTCCACCTGCCAGCGGTTCTGGCCCAGCACCTTCACCGCCACCGTGCCGTCGCCCTGCGCCAGTGGATACAGTTCGCGGGTGATCAGCTTGATGAAGGTCGATTTGCCACAGCCGTTGGGGCCGAGCAGGGCGGTGTGCTGGCCCTGCGCGATGCGCAGGCTGAGCCCATGAAGCACCTTCACCTGGCCACGCACCACGGTGGCGCGGTCCAGTTCGATCAAGGGGGGCAGCTCCGCGACGGGCGGGGCGGCGGAAATGCGGCTGGCGCGTGGATCAAGGCTCGACAACTCAGGTCCCCAACTGTGAACGGTGCCACGGATGGCGATGCGATACATCGCCGCAGGGATGCAGTTTGCAACGCAAGCGCCCATCATGTCTGCCATCCCCGCGTGGATCCGGAGAGCCGTCATGCCTGATGCCCTGATGTCCCTGTTGACTGGTGGTGTTCTCGGCCTGGGGTGGTGGGCCATGCTGGCCGTGCTGCTGGTCTTCACCCAGATCACCATCTTCTCGGTGACCCTGTACCTGCACCGCAGCCAGGCCCATCGCGGGGTCGATTTCCACCCGGCGCTGGCCCACCTGTTCCGCTTCTGGCTGTGGTTGACCACCTCGATGATCACCCGCGAGTGGGTGGCCATCCACCGCAAGCACCACGCCAAGGTGGAGACCGAGGACGACCCGCACAGCCCGGTTACCCGCGGCATCGGCACGGTGTTCTGGCATGGCGTGGAGCTGTATCGGGAAGCGCGTGGCATGCGCGCGGACATTGAGCAGTACGGGCGCGGCACCCCGGACGATGCGATCGAGCGCCACCTGTACACTCCGCACGCCACGCTGGGCCCGGTGCTGCTGCTGGCAATCAACAGCGTGCTGTTCGGCCTGCCCGGCGTGGCCCTGTGGGCGATCCAGATGGCATGGATCCCGTTCTGGGCGGCCGGCGTGGTCAACGGCCTGGGCCACTGGTGGGGCTACCGCAACTACGAGTCTGCCGATACCTCCACCAATCTCACGCCGTGGGGGTTCTGGATCGGTGGCGAGGAGCTGCACAACAACCACCATGCCTTCCCCAGCTCGGCGCGCTTCGCGATGCGGCGCTGGGAATTCGACATCGGCTGGAGTGCGATCCGCCTGCTGCAGGCGCTGCGACTGGCCAGGGTGCTGCGGGTGGCACCGGCCATGGACGTACGCCCGAACATCGCCGTGCCCGATGCCGAGACCCTTAAGGCGCTGCTGTCGCACCGCTTCCAGGCGATGACCGACTACCAGCGCAACGTGTTCATGCCGGCCCTGCGCGAGGAAGCCGCGCAGGCCGGGGCCAAACTGCGTCGCCTGCTGCCGCGCCGGCTGCGCCGCGGTCTGGTCAACGATGGCCGCTGGCTGAAGCCGGACAGCCGTGCCCAGCTGAGCGCCTGGGTGGCACAGCGCCCGCGCATCCGCACCCTGGTCGAGTACCGCGCGCGGTTGGCGGCACTGCTGGAGGCGCGCGGCCACGATGCTGCCGAGCGCCTGCATCAGCTGCAGGCGTGGTGCCGCGAGGCCGAGGGAAGCGGTATCGCGGCGTTGCAGGCCTACGCCGCACGCTTGAAGGGCTACAGCCTGGTGGGCGCGTGAGGGCAGGGTACGGGCTTCTGCTGGCGGCACTGCTGCCGGGCGCGGCGCTGGCCCAGGTCACCGACACCGCCAGCTATCTGCAGCGGATGGACCGCGATGGCGACGGCAGGGTCAGCGAGGCCGAGTACGTGCAGTGGATGCTGTATGCCTTCGACCGCATGGACCGCAACGGTGATGGTGTGCTGACGGCCGAGGAGCTGCCCGGTGGCAAGGGCAGGACGATCAGTCGCGAGCAGCAGCGGCAGGTGATCGTGCAGCGCTTTCATAAGCAGGATGCCAATAGTGATGGCTTCCTCGACGCCCGTGAGCTGTCCGCGCCGCCGCGTTGAGCGGGCGTAGAATCACCCCATGCCCGAACTGCCCGAAGTCGAAACCACCCGCCGCGGCCTGGCGCCGCACCTGCAGGGCCGTCGCGTGCATGGCGTGATCCTGCGCCGCGCCGACCTGCGCTGGCCGATTCCACCGGAAGTGGCCGAGCTGATGCCGGGGCAGCGCATCGAGGACATCCGCCGGCGCGCCAAATACCTGCTGCTGGATACCGCCGTCGGCAGCGCGGTGCTGCACCTGGGCATGTCCGGCAGCCTGCGCGTGCTGCCCGGCGATACCCCGTTGCGCACGCACGACCACGTCGACATCAGCCTGGACAACGGCCGCCTGCTGCGGTTCAACGATCCGCGCCGCTTCGGCAGCCTGCTCTGGCAGCCGGCCGGCGAGGTCCACCCGCTGCTGCAGGGGCTGGGTCCGGAGCCGCTGGACGAGGCCTTCGACGGCGACTACCTGTTCGCCCGCAGCCGGGGCCGCAGTGCGCCGGTGAAGACCTTCCTGATGGACCAGGCGGTGGTGGTGGGCGTCGGCAACATCTATGCCGCCGAGAGCCTGTTCAAGGCCGGTATCAGTCCGTTGCGCGAGGCAGGAAAGATCTCGCGAGAACGCTACCAGCGGCTGGCCGACGCGGTGAAGGAGATCCTGGGCTACGCCATCACCCGCGGCGGCACCACCCTGCGCGATTTCATCAGCCCCGACGGTGCGCCGGGCTACTTCGAGCAGGAGCTGCTGGTGTACGGCCGCGACGGGCTGCCGTGCCCGAACTGCGGGCGCGCGCTGAAGCACGCCACCATCGGCCAGCGCGCCAGCGTCTGGTGCAACCACTGCCAGCGCTGAGCCGGGCGGCCAGCGGCAGCTGAACGGGCAGGAGACGTCTCCGCTGCCCGTTAACGTTTGTCTGCCTATCATGGCCGACCTTCCCTCTGTGCCTGACGCGCCTGCATGCAACGACGCGACTTCATCCGCAATGCCTCCCTAGCCCTGGCTGCATTCGGCCTGCCGTCCCTGCCCGCGTGCGCGGCCAGCAGGAGCGGCCAGATGGGCCTGCGCCGCCTCGGCCAGCCGCAGCCGTTCGACTTCGCCACCCTGAAAGGCCAGGCGCGCGCGTTGGCGCAGGCGCCCTACAAGAGCCACAAGCGGGTGCTGCCGGGTCGCCTGGAAGGGTTGGACTGGGACCAGTACCAGTCGATCGGTTACCGCCAGGACCATGCGCTGTGGGCTGACCAGCCCGGCAGGTTCCAGGCCAAGTTCTTCCATCTGGGCCTGTACTTCCATTCGCCGGTGCGCATGTTCGACGTGGTCGACGGCAAGGCGCAGGAGCTGGCCTATGACGGCGCGGCATTCAACTACGGCAAGAGCGGCATCAAGGACGGCGAGCTGCCGGCCGACCTGGGGTTCGCCGGTTTCCGCTTGAACACCCGCAAGGACACCGACCGCGATTTCGCCGCCTTCCTCGGCGCCAGTTACTTCCGCGCGGTCGGCAAGGAGGGGCAGTACGGCCAGTCCGCGCGTGGCCTGGCGATCGATACCGGCATGGGCAAGCCGGAGGAATTCCCGGATTTCATCGCCTACTACCTGGAACAGCCGTCGGCTGATTCGGACACGATCGTGGTCTACGGCCTGCTGGATTCGCCCAGCGTGGCCGGTGCCTATCGCTTCGCGATCACCAACGGTGACGTGCTGCTGATGGACATCGACAGCGCGCTGTACCCGCGCAAGGCGATCGAGCGGTTGGGCATCGCGCCGTGCACCAGCATGTACCAGGTGGGCGAGAACGACCGCCGCATGGGCTGGGACTGGCGCCCGGAGATCCACGATACCGACGGCCTGTCGCTGTGGACCGGTGCCGGCGAATGGATCTGGCGCCCGCTGCTGAACCCGCGCAACCTGCGCTTCAACATGTTCGTGGACCGCAACCCGCGCGGCTTCGGCCTGCTGCAGCGCGACCGCAACTTCGACCACTATCAGGATGACGGCGTGTTCTACGAGAAGCGGCCGTGCCTGTGGGTGGAGCCGAAGGGCGAATGGGGCGAGGGCTCGGTGCAGCTGGTGGAGATCCCCACCGTGGACGAGACCTTCGACAACATCGTGGCGTTCTGGAATCCCAAGGAAAAGCCGCAGCCGGGCCAGGAGCTGCTGGTCGGTTACCGCCTGTACTGGGGCGCCGAGCCGCCGACACGGCCGCCGATGGCGCACTGCGTGGCCAGCCGCACCGGCCTGGGCGGTGTGGTCGGCAAGAAGCGCGAGTACTTCAGCTGGCGCTTCGCGGTGGACTTCGAAGGTGGCGAACTGGCCAGGCTGATCGACAAGGGCGAGGTCGAGGCGGTGGTGGAAGCCAGCCGGGGCCGGGTCGAGATCGTGTCGGCGCGGCCGCTGCGCGAGATCAACGGCTACCGCGCGATGTTCGACCTGGTGCCGCCGGAAGGCAGTACCGAGCAGATCGACATCCGCCTGTTCCTGCGCAGTGGTGGTAAGACCCTCACCGAGACCTGGCTGTACCAGTACACCCCGCCGCCGGCCGGAGCGCCGGAGCGCACGCTGTACTAAGAGGGGGTTGGGTTTGCAGGGCTTGCAGCCCTGCACCCGCTTCAAGCCAAGGCAACGTCAAATGCGTGCATTCCGTGGGATGGCGGGGTGGGTCCGGTTGCGGGGGACGCTGCAAGTATGTCCCTGTAAGCTCGGTCGCCGCTTGCTCGTGTGCGCTGTCCTGCGCACACGGCAAGACCGGGGTTGGGCGTCCTGCCCAACCCGCCCGAAGCATGCCTCGGGCCCATGCGGCTCACGCCCCCGCAACCGGCCCCACCCCGCCCTCGACAGTTGGCCGCGATCTGTCGGTGGGTGCCGACCGTTGGTCGGCACTGATCGAATCCCGACCAACGCTCGGGATCCACTTTCAACCAACCGATGGGGTCAGATCCGTTTTCCTGTGGAAAACGGATCTGACCCCAACCTTTCAAATGGCCGGCAACACGCTGGACGCCAGCGCTGACAACGGCGAGGATGGAGCCTGGTTCTTCTGGCTGGCCCTGCATGGCGCAACGCATCCTTGAACCCGGTGAGATCGAGACACTGGCCTCGCGCGATGTTCCGCGCATCATCCTGCCCGATGTCGCTTCCCTGTTCGCCGAGCGCGCGACACGCCTGCGCAGCCTGGCCGCGCACAGTGCCATCGGCGGTTACCTGCAGCTGCTGGCGGCGTTGGCAGATGCACAGCAGGCACTGCTGGACGAACTGACACCACAGCAACGCGAAGCGCTGCAATCGCAGGCACGTGCGCAGCAGTCGAGTGCGGCGGCCGGTGCCGGCATGCCGTTGCGGCCGGCCAACTCGCTTCAGCTGGATGGATGCTGGCGCGACTGGCTGCGCACGCTGTGCCAGCACTGTGCCGACGAAATGGGGCTGCCGCTGGAAACCCGACAGGAGCTGCAACGCGTCGCGGCTGCCGATGACGCCTGGCTGGATGCGCAGGCGCACGCGGTGCTGGAGCGTGATGACGCGCCATCGGTGGATGCGGTCGCTGCACTGCTGGTGATGACCGCACTGCAGGTTTACTGGGCGGTGCTCGCAGCCAGCTTCCGCCCTACCGACCTGAAGCCGCTGGCTGATGCGCCAGGGCTGTGCCCGCTGTGCGGCACGTTGCCGGTGACCAGCGTGGTGCAGGCACGCCCACCCTATGCATCTTACCGTTACCTGTCGTGCTCGCTGTGCGCCTGCCAGTGGCACTACGTGCGCGTGCAGTGCAGCCAGTGTGGTGCCGCCGGCAAGGACATCGCCTATCGCGCCCTGGCCGACGTGGATGGCGACAGCGGCGAGGCGGTGCGCGAGAGCGCGGTACGCGCCGAGACCTGCGA
The DNA here is from genome assembly GCF_036624925.1 of Stenotrophomonas sp. A3_2. NCBI lineage: Bacteria > Pseudomonadati > Pseudomonadota > Gammaproteobacteria > Lysobacterales > Lysobacteraceae > Stenotrophomonas > Stenotrophomonas sp. A3_2. The sequence goes on along the minus strand of NZ_JAZKVY010000131.1, from coordinate 13,621 downwards.
CCACTGCCACGGCTATCGCAAGATCCTGTATCTGGAAAAGGAACCGTCACTGGAGCCGGTGGCCGATGACCTCGGCACGCTGGCGCTGGATCTGCTGCTGGCCGAGGAAGGCTATGCGCGTGCCAGCCAGAATCCTCTGCTGTGGCAATCCGACGGCGATTGAGGCGATGACAGCCATGCCCCCCGCCCCGGCATCGGCCGCCGCCCTGCCCTCGCTGGACCGGGTGCTGCGCCTGCCTGCACTGGCGCCACTGATCGAAGGCCACGGTCGAAGCCGCATCACCCAGCTGCTGCGTTCGCACCTGCAGGTGCTGCGCGACCGTATCAGCACCGGTCAGTTGTCGACCGCGCAGCTGCAGGAAGCGGTCGACGGCCCGGCGCTGGCGACGGCAGTCGAGGCCGCACTGGCAGCTGATGCACGGCTGGACCTGCAACCGATGTTCAACCTGACCGGCACCGTACTGCATACCAACCTGGGTCGCGCATTGCTGCCCGAGGCTGCGGTGCAGGCCGTCACCCGCGCGACGACCGCGCCGGTGGATCTGGAGTTCGACGTCATCCGTGGCCGTCGCGGCGACCGCGATGCGCGGGTGCAGGCATTGATCTGCGAACTGACCGGCGCCGAAGCCGCCACCGTGGTCAACAACAATGCGGCGGCGGTCCTGCTGCTGCTCAACAGCCTGGCCAACCGCCGCGAGGTGGTGGTGTCGCGCGGCGAACTGGTGGAGATCGGCGGTGCCTTCCGCATCCCCGATGTGATGCGCAGCGCGGGCGCGCGGCTGCTGGAAGTGGGTACCACCAACCGTACCCATCCGGCCGACTTCACCAACGCCATCGGCGCGCGCACAGCGCTGCTGATGGAGGTGCATGCCAGCAACTACGCGATCACCGGATTCACTGCCAAGGTCGACACTGCGGCAATGGCTGTGATCGCGCACGAACATGGCCTGCCGCTGGTGGTGGACCTGGGCAGTGGCAGCCTGTGCGAGCTGGCGGCCTTCGGCCTGCCGCACGAGCCCACCGTGCAGGAAGCACTGGCGGCCGGCGCCGATCTGGTTTCGTTCAGTGGCGACAAACTGCTGGGCGGGCCCCAGGCCGGGATCATCGCCGGCCGCGCCGACCTGATTGCACGGATCAACCGCAACCCGCTGAAGCGGGCACTGCGCATGGAAAAGATGGGCCTGGCCGCACTGGAAGCGGTGCTGGCCCTGTACCGCGAACCCGAGCTGCTGGCACAGCGGCTGCCGACACTACGCACGCTCTCGCGCACGCAGGAGCATATCGATGCGCAGGCCCAGCGCCTGCTGCAGCCGATGCGTGCCTCGCTGGCGGCGGACTACACCCTCGAGCCTGCTTCGATGAACAGCCAGATCGGCAGCGGCGCCCAGCCACAGGCGCAGCTGGCCAGCGCCGGACTGCGCATTATCTGCGCGCGCCGTGGCGGACTGGATCGCTTGGCCAGGCATCTGCGTCAGCTGCCGCGCCCGGTGCTGTGCCGCATTGCCGATGACGCGTTGTGGCTGGACCTGCGCTGCCTGGAACCCGCCGACGAAGCGGCCTTCCTGGCCCAATGGAGCATGCTGCAGGCATGATCGTCGGCACCGCCGGGCATATCGACCATGGCAAGACCAGCCTGGTACGCGCACTGACCGGCATCGAAACCGATCGCCTGCGGGAAGAGCGTACGCGCGGCATATCGATCGAACTGGGCTACGCCTATGTCCCGGTGGAAAGCGGGGACGTCGAAGGTCCGGCCGCGACGCTGGGCTTCGTCGATGTGCCGGGCCATGAACGCTTCGTGCATACGATGGTGGCCGGCGCCACGGGTATCGACGTCGCCCTGCTGGTCATCGCTGCCGACGACGGCGTGATGCCACAGACCCGCGAGCATCTGGCCATCCTGCAACTGCTGGGCGTGAACCGCGGTGCGGTGGCGCTCACCAAGATCGACCGTGTGGATGCGGCGCGCCTGGCCCGGGTCGAGATCGAGGTCGCTGCCCTGCTGGCCGGCACGCCGCTGCAGGATTCCCCTGTGTTCACCTGCAACAGCACCGCACCCGACGATGCTGGCATCAACGCGCTGCGTACCCAGCTGCACGCTTGGGCGGCGGACGACGCCAGCACGCGCCAGGCCGAACTGCGCAGCGAGCTGTTCCGCATGCCGGTGGACCGCGTGTTCTCGCTGGCCGGCCACGGCACGCTGGTGACCGGCGCAGTGCACGGCGGCATCGCCGCGGTGGGTGAGCATCTGCAGCTGATGCCGGCCGCCACTGAAGTGCGCATACGCAGCATCCACGCGCAGAACCAGGCCAGTGACCACGCGATGGCCGGGCAGCGCTGCGCGCTGAACCTGGCGGCCATCGCCCGTGATGACATCCGCCGCGGTGACTGGATCGCCGACGCACGCGCACTGCTGGCCACCACCCGCGTTGATGTGCGGTTGCGGCTGTCCGCGTTGGCCGCACCGTTGCGCGACTGGGCACCGCTGCATATCCACTGGGGCACGATGCACCGGCAGGCCCATGTGGTGCTGCTGGAGAACCATGACCACGGTGATGGGCAGTTGGTGCAGCTGGTGTTCGATGCTCCGGTCTGTGCGATGTGTGGCGACCGCTTCATTGCCCGCGATTCAGCGGCCACCCACACGCTGGGCGGCGGCCTCGTGCTCGATCCGGACCCGCCACAGCGGCGCCGACGCAGTCCTGCACGGCTCGCATGGCTGGGAGCACTGGAGCAACTGGCCGCGGGTGCGGGAATCGGCCCACTGTTGCAGCAGGCGCCCTTCGGTGTTGCCATGGCCGCGCTGCAGCGCTACTGCCGGCGCGCCGCCGACCGGATCGTTCTTCCCGCAGGCGCACAGCGCGTCATCACCCGCGAAGACACGGTGGTCATCCTCGCCTCGCACTGGCAGCTGCTGCGCGAGCAGGTAGTCACCTCACTGCGCAGTTGGCATGAGCGACGCCCCGACGAACCCGGTGTCGACAGCGGCCGCCTGCAGCGCAGCACCCTGCCCTCGCTTGCAGCGAGCCTCTGGAATGCCCTGCTGCAGGAGCTACTGGACGACGGCAGTGTGCAACGCGTGGGTGCCTGGTGGCGCCTGCCCGGCCATGACCATGCGCCACCGGAACGCGAGCGTCTGCTGCTGGAACGCGTGCTGCCGCAACTGCACGCCGGTGGCTTCGATCCACCGTGGGTGCGCACCCTGTCCGCGGAGATCGGAATGGCCGAAGACGAGATCCGCGCCGTCCTGCGCCGCGCCACCGCACGTGGCGAGCTGTTCCAGGTGGTGCCGGACCTGTTCTATGCACCCGCACGCATTGCCGAACTCGCCGCGATCGTCGCGCAGCTGTCGCAGGCCAGCGGCGCGGTGGATGCGGCCGCTTTCCGCGATGCCATCGGCCTGGGCCGCAAGCGCAGCATCCAGATCTTGGAGTTCTTCAACCGCGTTGGCTACACTCGACGCGTCGGTGACCAGCATCGGCCGCGCGGCGACCTGCAGTGGAACGCAGCCCGCGACTGAGCCCACCGCTACCGCCGTACTTTCGGAAGGCATGCGCATCCGGGCATGCGGCTGGGCTTCAAACCCAGTAGGGGGCGTCGATCGTTCCCTGGTAGGTTCGACTCCTGCTGTCTTCCGCCATTCGTGTTTCCGCTGGAGATGTCGGCATGGCCACGCACGTGCAGTCCCCCGCCCCGTCAACGGCCGATGCCCCGCAACGACTGACGTCTCTCGCGCATGGCGGCGGCTGCGGCTGCAAGATCGCGCCGGGCGTGCTGAGCGAACTGCTGCGCGGCGTTCCAGCACTTCCGGCACCGGCCGAACTGCTGGTTGGCCGCGAGACCAGCGACGACGCCGCGGTGTACCGCCTCGATGATCGCCAGGCGATTGTCGCCACCACCGATTTCTTCATGCCGATCGTCGACGATCCGTTCGATTTCGGCCGCATCGCCGCCACCAACGCGTTGTCGGACCTGTACGCGATGGGCGCCCGGCCATTGTTCGCACTGGCCATCGTCGGCATGCCGATCAACGCGCTGCCGCAGGACACCATCCGCAGCATCCTGCAGGGCGGAGAACGCGCCTGCGCCGACGCCGGCATCGTGGTGGCCGGTGGTCACAGCATCGATTCGGTGGAACCCATCTACGGCCTGGCCGCGATCGGCGTGCTCGATCCGCAGCGGCTCAAGCGCAATGCCGATGCCCGCGCCGGCGATGTGCTGGTGCTGGGCAAGCCGCTGGGCGTGGGTGTGTATTCGTTAGCACTGAAGAAAGAAGTGCTGGATGCCGACGGCTACCGGCAGATGATCGCGTCGACCACCCGCCTGAACAGCGTGGGCGTGCCCCTGGCTGCGCTGGACGGCGTGCATGCCATGACCGACGTCACCGGCTTCGGCCTGCTCGGCCACCTGCTGGAAGTGTGCCGCGCCAGTGGTGTCGCTGCCGAGGTGGACAGTGCACAGGTGCCGCTGCTGCCGCAGGCGCTGGAGCTGCTGCAGCGTGGCTGCGTGACCGGCGCATCCAACCGCAACTGGGCCTCGTATGGTGCCGAGGTGCGTTTCGCCGATGGGTTGCCGGCACACTGGCAGCCGCTGCTGACCGACCCGCAGACCAGCGGCGGCCTGCTGGTGTCCTGTGCCCCGGAAGCGGTGGACGCGGTGCTGGCCTGTTTCCACGACGCAGGGCTCGTCCAGGCGGCCGTGGTGGGGCGGCTGGCCGAAGGAGCGCCGGGCGTCAGCGTGCGCTGATGCGCTGGAACGACAAGGGCGCCCGAAGGCGCCCCTGCTGTATCGCTGGATGCAACATCACTCGATGTTCTGCACCTGCTCGCGGATCTGGTCGATCAGCACCTTCAGCTCCACCGCGGCATTGGACGTGCGGCTGTCCACCGACTTCGAGCCCAGCGTGTTGGCTTCGCGGTTGAACTCCTGCAGCAGGAAGTCCAGGCGGCGGCCGACCGGCTCGCGCTGCTTGAGCACGCGGCGGATCTCGACGATATGGCTGCCGAGGCGGTCCAGCTCTTCATCCACGTCCAGCTTCTGCAGCCACAGCACCAGTTCCTGCTCGGCGCGGCCGGGGTCGACCGGGTGCGGCAGGTCGGCCAGGCGTGCGGCCAGCTTGCTGCGCTGGCCGTCGCGAATGGCCGGAATCAGCGTGCGCACTTCGGTGGCGATGCGTTCGATGCCGTCCACGCGCTCACTGATGGCCGCCGACAACTTGCCGCCTTCGCGCTCACGGGCCTCGACGAAACCTTCCAGCACCTGGTCCAGCAGGGCCAGTGCCTCGGCCTGGAGAGCGGCGGCATCGGTGGCCTCACCGCGGGTCACGCCCGGCAGTTGCAGCAGGTCGGTGAAGCTGACCTGGAGGTTGGGGAAATCGGAGGTCAGCCGGTGCGCAAGGCGACCCAGCTGGCCCAGCAGCGCCTCGTCCACCTGCAGGTTGGCCGCCGCTTCCGGCGCGCGCAGGCGCATCACCAGATCCAGCTTGCCACGGCTCAGGCGCGCGGCGATGCGCTCGCGCAGCTGCGGTTCCAGCGCCCGCAGCTCCTCGGGCAGGCGGGTGCCGACCTCCAGGAAGCGGTGGTTGACCGAGCGCAGCTCGCAGCCCAGCGTGCCCCACGGGGTGACCCGCTCGCCGCCGGCATAGGCGGTCATGCTTCGAATCATGGATTGTGTCCGGTGCGTGCAAAGGGGGAATGGTACCCTAGCGCCCTCACCAGAGCCCCCTTGCCCGCCCCGTGAAGGCCGCGGGCGTGGCGGCGTACTCCCTCGCCATTACGGAACCCGCACCATGTCCGATTCCCGCCCCAGCGGCCGCCAGCCCGACCAGCTCCGCCCGGTCGTCATCCAACGCGGCTTCACCCGCCACGCCGAAGGTTCGGTGCTGGTGTGCTTCGGTGAAACCCGTGTGCTGTGCACCGCCAGCGTCGAGAACCGCGTGCCGGGCTTCCTGCGCGGCAAGGGCGAAGGCTGGGTCACCGCCGAATACGGCATGCTGCCGCGCGCCACCCACACCCGCAGCGACCGTGAAGCGGCCCGTGGCAAGCAAGGTGGCCGCACGCTGGAGATCCAGCGCCTGATCGGCCGCAGCCTGCGCGCCTGCGTGGATCGCAACGCGCTGGGCGAGCGCACCATCACCCTCGACTGCGACGTGCTGCAGGCCGACGGTGGCACCCGCACCGCCGCCATCACCGGCGCCTACGTGGCGCTGGTCGATGCGGTGAACGTGCTGATGAAGCGTGGCGACATCAAGCGCAACCCGATCCTGGGCGCAGTGGCTGCCGTGTCGGTAGGCGTGTACCGCGGCACCCCGGTGCTGGACCTGGACTACGCCGAAGACAGCGACTGCGACACCGACATGAACGTGGTGATGAACGACGGTGGCGGCTTCATCGAGCTGCAGGGCACCGCCGAAGGCCACGCCTTCCGTCGCGATGAACTGGACGCGCTGCTGGGCTTGGCCGAGAAGGGCGTGGCCGAGCTGCTGGCCGCGCAGCAGGCGGCGCTGTCGGCATGAACCGCCGCATCGCCCTGACCACCCTGGTGGTGGCCGACTATGACGAAGCCATTGCCTGGTACACCGGCAAGCTCGGCTTCGCACTGTTGGAGGACATCGACCAGGGCCACAAGCGCTGGGTGGTGGTCGGCCCGACAGACGGCAGCGCCGCCGCCCTGCTGCTGGCCCGCGCCAGCGACGAGGAACAGCGCAGCCGCATCGGCAACCAGACCGGCGGCCGCGTCGGCTTCTTCCTCAACACCGACGACTTCCGCCGCGACCACGCGGCGATGGTCGCCGCCGGCGTCGAGTTCCTGGAAGCGCCGCGCGAAGAACCCTATGCAACGGTTGCGGTATTCCGCGATCTGTATGGCAACACCTGGGACCTGCTGGAGCCCCGTCAATGAAGAAACTGGTACTGGCCAGCCACAACGCCGGCAAGCTGGTGGAGATGCAGGAGATCCTTGCCGATCTGCCGCTGCAGATCACCTCGGCCGCCGAACTGGGCCTGGGCGATGTGGAAGAGACCGGCCTGACCTTCGTCGAGAACGCGCTGCTGAAGGCACGCGCGGCCTGCGAAGCGACCGGCCTGCCGGCGCTGGCCGATGATTCGGGCCTGATCGTCGATGCCCTCGGCGGTGCGCCGGGCCTGTACAGCGCACGCTATGCCGGCCACCCGACCAATGCTGCGGCCAACAATGCCAAGCTGCTGGACGCGATGGCCGACATTCCCGATGGCCAGCGCAGCGCCCGCTTCTATGCGGTGATCGTGCTGCTGCGCCACGCCACCGACCCGCAGCCGCTGATCTGCGAAGGCCGCTGGGAAGGCCAGATCATCCGCGAACTGCGCGGCACCAATGGTTTCGGCTACAACCCGGTATTCCTGGACACCACCCACGGCCTGACCGCCGCGGAAATGGAGCCGGCACTGAAGAACGCCATCAGCCACCGCGCCATTGCCCTGCAGCAGCTCAAGCAGCAACTGGCGACGCTGTACTGACGCCACCCGATCGACCCTGGGAAGCCGGCCAGCGGCCGGCACTACCGAAGAAGCCCATGCCGCACGCCCACGACCACTGCAACCACCTGCCCGGCGAAGCCTGCTCCGCCGACCACGACAACCCGCCGCGGCTGGTGCCGCCACCGCTGTCGTTGTACGTGCACCTGCCGTGGTGCGTGCGCAAATGCCCGTACTGCGATTTCAATTCGCACCAGGCCAAGGGCGAGCTGCCGTTCGACGCTTATATCGATGCGCTGCTGCGCGACCTCGACCAGGACCTGCCGCTGGTCTGGGGCCGGGTGGTGCACAGCGTGTTCTTCGGTGGCGGCACGCCCAGCCTGTTCCCGCCGGAGGCGATCGACCGCTTCCTGCAGCAGGCCAGCGCGCGCCTGCGCTTTGCCCCCAACGCCGAAATCACCCTGGAAACCAACCCGGGCACCGCCGAGCATGGCCGCTTCGACCGCTACCGCGCGGCCGGCGTCAACCGCCTCAGCTTCGGCATCCAGAGTTTCGACGATGCGATGCTCAAGCGCCTGGGCCGCATCCACGACAGTGGCGAAGCCGAGCGCGCGGTAAAGATGGCGCAGGACGCGGGCTACGACAACGTCAACATCGACCTGATGTATGCGCTGCCGGAACAGACCCTGGCCGGTGCCGAGGCCGACCTGGAACGCGCGTTCGCGCTGCAGCCGGCACACATCTCCCACTACCAGCTGACCCTGGAACCGAACACGGTGTTCTTCGCGCGGCCGCCGCAGGGCATTCCCGACGAAGACAACGCCTGGGACATGCAGGAACACTGCCAGGCATTGCTGGCACAGGCCGGTTTCGGCCAGTACGAGGTCAGCGCCTATGCGCGCCCCGGCCGGCAGAGCGCGCACAACCTGAACTACTGGCGCTTCGGCGACTACCTGGGCATCGGTGCCGGCGCGCACGGCAAGATCAGTTCCGGCGCCGAGGAGCATGTGCTGCGGCGTTGGAAGCTGAAGCACCCGCAGGCCTACCTGGACAGCGCCGGCACGCCCGCCTCGTTCGGCGGCGACGACGTGATCGCGCCGGAGCGCCTGCCGTTCGAATACATGCTCAACCTGCTGCGCCTGCACGAAGGTTTTGGCCTGCGCGATTTCGAGTCGCGCACGGGGCTGCCGCGCAGCGTGCTGGACGCTCCCCTGGCCGAGGCCGTGCAGCGCGGCTGGCTGGACATGACCGATGGCCATGTGCAGCCGACCGAGCTGGGCCGCCGATTCACCAACGATGTGGTGAGCCTGTTCCTGGAGGAGTGATCTTCGCTTGGCAGAGGGTAGTGCCGGCCACTGGCACTCCGGTAAAGACAGCGCTGCCGGCCAGCGGCCGGCAGTACCGCACATCAGGGCCATACCGGGCGGATGCGATTCCCGTTCAGCCTAAAGTAGCGCCGACTGCGGCCGACACGGTAGATTCACAAGATCGATCCGCGGGAATCCGGATACCGCCTGCCGATGTCAGCTGTCTTTTCCCTCACCTCCGCCGACAAAGCCCGGCTCGCCGCCAGCAACCTGCCACCGCGGGTGCGCGAGTTGTTGGGTGCGTTGATCGGCCTCTGCCGACAGACGCTGGCCGCGCCGCTGATCCTGACCGTCGAAGCGTTGGAGCAGACCCTGCTGCACGATGCCGATCGCGCACGCAATCCGCAGCAGCAGGCCGAGCTGATGGCCCAGCGTGGCCAGTTGCACGCCTTTTCCGGTCATTTCGCTGACCGCATGCTTGATGCCGTGGCCGATGCGCTGATACGGCTGCGCGAACCCACGGCCCACTTCAGCCCCGGTTCCACGCCACCGCCGCTGCCCGGCATGCTCGGGCTGTCGCTGGTCGATGAACATGAAGTGGACCGCGACCTGCTGCTGACCGAGATGGTGCGGCGGGAGACGCTGCGTTCGACCAACACGCTCAACTTGCTGGGCCAACGCCTGGGCGTACTGGCGGCAGCACCGGCCTTCGAGGCCGACACCCTGCCACTGGCACCGCAGGCACTGTGCGCCATGCTGCGCCGGATTGCCGAACAGGATTCGCTCACCGTCGACGTTCAGCTGGCGCTGTACCGCAGCTTCGAACGCCAGGTGCTGGAACGCCTGGGCGACATCCTCGACCGTGCCAATGCCCTGTTGGCCCAGCACGGCGTGCTGCCCGGCCTGGTCTACACCCCCTATCTGGCGCGTTCATCGAGCACCCGGCGGATCATCACCCAGTCGGTGGGCGGTGGTCGCGCCACGCAGCCCGCAAAGCGTGCCGCCGCGCCACTGACCGGCTGGAACGGATCGGCACCGGCCGGCTCCTGGTCCAGCCTGGTGCAGGACGCTTTCCAGGATGACAGCACAGCCGGCGCGGCCTCGCCGGGCCTGACCACCTCCACGGGCAGCGCGCTGCATGCGCTGCTGCAGCAGGCACGCCATGCCAGCGCAGCACCTGCGGATCGCGATGCAGTGCCGAGCGCGGCCGTGGATGCGGTTCTCGCACGCCTGCAGGCGCAGTCCAGCGCCGCCACCGGCGTAGCCGACCTGCAGGCGGCCGTGGTGGCGCAACTGCGCAGCGAGCATGGCACGCAGGCCCAGCTGGGCAGCCACGACCGCGACAGCCTCGACCTGCTGCGCATGCTGATGCAGCAGGTGCAACAGCAGCAGCGTCCCGATCCAGTGCCGGCCGCGCTGCTGGCGCGCCTGCAGGTACCCCTGGCACGCGCCGCCATGGCCGATCCGGGCTTCTTCGTGCGCGACGAACACCCCGCGCGCGAACTGCTCAACCAGATTGCCGAAGTCGGCGCCCACTGGCTGGGCGACGATGATGTCGACCCGCAGTTGCTGCAGCGCATGGCGCAGAGCGTGCAGGGCCTGCTGGGCCAGGATGCGCGGGCGCCGGAGGCCTTCGCCAGCGCGAACGAGGAAGTGCAGCAGCATCAGCGCGCCGCAGCGCATCGCGCCGAGCTGGCCGAGCGCCGCCATGTGGAAGCCGCCCGCGGCAAGGAGCGGCTGGAACTTGCCCGCCGCCAGGCCACCGCGCAGATCGACCAGTGCTGCGACGCGCAGTCGCCGCCGCGCTTCGTGCAGACCCTGCTGCGCCAGGCCTGGGCCGATGCACTGACCCTCACCCGCCTGCGCCATGGCGACGATTCACCGCAGTGGCAGGAACGACTGCAACAGACCGAGCGCATCGCTGCCATTACCGCCCAGGCCATCGATGCCCCCGGCGGCACCGATACCGCGCTGGAAGCGGACGTGGAGGCGGCCCTGCTGCAGGTCGGCTACCACGCCGAGGAAGCCGCCGCCGTCGCGCGCAGGCTGGCCACGCCCGGTGGCGAGGATGAAAGCACCTCGCGTACCGAGCTCAGCGCACGCCTGAAGGCACGTGCGCGCCTGGGCGAGCACGCTGGTACACCCACCGGCACCTCGCCTGCAACGCCTCGCAGCAGTGCCGAAGAAGCCGCCTACCAGCAACTGTCCACGCTCCCGTTCGGCAGCTGGTTCGACATCGATACCGGTGATGGCACGCTGCGACGCCAGCGCCTGTCCTGGTACAGCCTGCTGACCGGCCACGCCCTGTTCGTCAATCCGCGCGGGCAGAAGATCGCCGATACCGACCTTGATACGCTGGCCCGGCAGATCAGTGCCGGCCGCGCGCAGCTGGTCACCGAAGACAAGGGCCGGCTGGTCGACCGTGCCTGGGAAGCCAGCCTCGGTGCGCTGCGCGCACTGGCCACGGGCCGCGCACAGGAGACCCCCGCATGAAGGCCGTACCGCCGCAGGACACCCGCCGCGCGCCGCGCCGCCAGGTCTCGGACCTGGTGCCGGTCACCGACCAGATGCGCGAGTGCGTGGTTGGGCGCCTCGGCAATGTCTCCGAAACCGGCATGCTGATGCTGGCCAGCGTGCCGCTGCGCGAGGATGCGCTGTACCAGCTGCGCTTCCCGTTGCCACTGGGTGATGGCCGCCAGCAGGCCATCGACGTGGGCGTGCATCTGCTATGGAGCGAGCCCGCGCACGTACCAGGGCAGAGCTGGACCGGCTTCCGCTTCCTCACCCTGTCACGCGAGCATCGGCAGCTGCTGCGGCAGTGGGTGGGCGAGGACGGCGACGAGGGACCGGTTTCGACGGCCTGAGCGCCGGTTCCGGCACAGCGGTTTTTCGCGGTATGCGGCAGAATCTAGGACCGTTTTCCGTGTCGAGCCACCGCAATGATCCAGCAAGACCCCGGCGCCCTGTATTCCGACCACCTGGCCGTGCTGTGCCGACGTGCCGAACAGGCGCTGGCCCGCGGCGGCTTCGACCATCTGGTGGTGCCCAGCGGCACCCTGCACTACCAGGTGTTCGACGACCGCGATTACCCGTATGCGGTCAATCCTCAGTTCAAGGCCTGGTTGCCGCTGACCCGCGTGCCCAACAGCTGGATCGTGTTTACTCCGGGCAAGCGCCCGGCCGTGATCTTCCACCAGCCCTTCGACTACTGGCACGTGGTGCCGGACGCCCCCAGCGGCTGGTGGGTGGAGCACTTCGACATCCACATCATCCGCAAGCCGGACGAAGCACTGGCCCTGCTGCCGGCCGACCCGGCGCGCTGCGCGATCCTCGGCGAACCGCAGAGCGCGCTGGGCAACTACGTGCCGAACAACCCGGCGCCGGTGGTGAATTACCTGGAATGGCACCGCGGCAGCAAGACGCCGTATGAGATCGCGCTGATGCGCCAGGCGCAGGTGCTGGGCGTGCGTGGCCACCGCGCCGCCGAAGCCGCGTTCCGCAACGGCGCCGACGAGTTCAGCATCCACATGGCCTATTGCCAGGCCGTCGGCCAGGACGCCAACGAGCTGCCGTACGGCAACATCGTGGCGTTGAACGAACACGCCGCCGTGCTGCACTACACCGAGCTGGGTCGCAAGGCACCGCAACCGCTGCGCAGCTTCCTGATCGATGCCGGTGCCAGCGCGCACGGCTACGCCAGTGACATCACCCGCACCTACGCCGCCCAGGGCCACGCCGAATTCGCCGCGATGATCGCCGCCGTCGACGCCGCCCAGCAGCAGATGTGCGCGGCGGTGCGCCCGGGCTTCGACTACAAGCAGCTGCACGTGGACGCGCATCTTTCGCTGATGGGCGTGCTGAAGGACTTCGGCGTGATCAAGGTCTCGCCGCAGACCGCGCTGGAGACCGGCGTCAGCGCCGCGTTCTTCCCGCACGGCATCGGCCACCTGATCGGCCTGCAGGTGCACGACGTGGCCGGCTTCGCGGCCAGCGACGAAGGCGGCCGCATCGAACGCCCGGCCGGCCACCCGTACCTGCGCCTGACCCGCGTGCTGGAACCGGGCATGGTGGTGACCATCGAACCGGGCCTGTACTTCATCGACATGCTGTTGAACGAAGTGAAGGACGCCGGCCATGGTGATGCGATCAACTGGGACCGTGTGGACTTCTTCCGTCCGTATGGCGGCATCCGCATCGAAGACGAAGTGCTGTGCACTGAGGGCGAGGCGGACAACCTGACGCGGCCGGCGTTTGCGGCGGCCAACGGCTGAGCCCCTCGTGGTTGGTCGCTTGGAGCAAAAGCCGCGCTTTGCCGGGCGGGGTGGGTTTGCAGGACACGCCGTAAACCCATCCATGGGGGCTCGATGGCGCCATCCATGGCGCCAACGGTCCCTGCAAACCCACGCCGCCCGGCCTTTGACAGTTTCCTGCGTGCGTCCAACCACGGAAAAGAAAAAGAAAAGCAGAAGCGGGTCACTCGCTGCGCTCGCTCTGTGTCGACCAAGGTCGACACCTACCAACAGCCGCAATTGCCAGTAGATCCACGCCATGCGTGGATGATTCATTCGATGTCTGACAGATGTGCCGACCAACGGTCGGCACCCATTAACAGCCGCGTGAACCTGTCGAAGGCGGGGTACTGTGGGTTTGCGGGGTGTGAGCCGCATGGATGCGGCGACCAAGCCTACAAGGACGTACTTGCGGCGGCCCCGCAAACCCACAGTACCCCGCCATCCCACGGAATGCCCGCTGTTGCTGTTGCTGTTGCTGTTGAGGTTGCCGGCCAGCGGCCGGCACTACCGCGGGTGCAGGGCTGCAAGCCCTGCAGGACACCCCGTACCCCGCCCTCACCCCGTCGCTCTC
>NZ_JAZKVY010000012.1:0-344 GCF_036624925.1 Stenotrophomonas sp. A3_2 | reverse complement strand
CAGCGACCATGTCGAGCGCGAGCTGCTCGCCGCGATCGCCGCGCTTCAGCCCGACGGCATCATCCTGACCCCGCCGCATTCCGACAATCCGCAACTGGTGGGTTTCCTCGCCGGGCAGCATTTCCCCTTTGTCCGCATCGGATCGCACGAAAGTGGCAATGGCATCCCGATCTCGATGGACGACGAGGGCTCGGCCCGCACGGCGACGCAGCATTTGCTGGCGCACGGACATCGCCGCATCGGCTTCATCGCCGGGCCCGGCGAATACAACCTCAGCGCCTGGCGCGTCGACGGCTGGCGGGCGGCCATGGCAGAGGCCGGGCAGAGCTGCGAGGGCCTGCTTG
>NZ_JAZKVY010000130.1:0-341 GCF_036624925.1 Stenotrophomonas sp. A3_2 | reverse complement strand
CCCGATGGCACGGTGGTCGAGTACGTGCATCACCGGCCCGACCCGCACGGCCGGTGAGGGTGCGCACGGCCGGGCTGCGCCCGGCACCCGCGGTAGTGGCGCCCGCCGGGCGGCCCCCACAACAACAAAACGAACACACCCCCCGCTGGGGGGGCATCTACTGCAGGTCGCGAGAGACTGTCGAAGGCGGGGTGGGTCCGGTTGCGGGGGCGTGAGCGCCATGGGCCCGAGGCATGCCTCGGGCGGGGTGGGCCCGACGCCCAACCCCCGTCGTGCCCTGTGGGCAGGACACCGCCCACCCCCCCACCGCGCCCCCCCAGTAAGTGGCGGACATGACCCCC
>NZ_JAZKVY010000129.1:0-564 GCF_036624925.1 Stenotrophomonas sp. A3_2 | reverse complement strand
ACGCTCCAACCGCCTCCCTGGTGAAATTAGCGCTGTGGAACCACCCGATCCCATCCCGAACTCGGAAGTGAAACGCAGCTGCGCCGATGGTAGTGTGGCTCAAGCCATGCGAGAGTAGGTCATCGCCAGGGTTTACACCCGAAAACCCCGCTGCATGCGCAGCGGGGTTTTTCTTTGTGCGCGGTAAACACCGGGTAGTGCCGGCCGCTGGCCGGCAACCCGACGGTGTTACATCGCCCGGTAGATCCACGCCATCCGTGGATCCCCCTGCGAGGAACAGCGGCGCCAACCAAGGTTGGCCGCTACCAACAGCAGGCGCACACAGCGGTCGTGTTGCGGGCCCCGGCCGGCCCCCTTGGGGGCGGGGAAACCCCGGGGGGGGGGGGGGCCGGGGGGGCCCCCCGCCGGGCCGATTCACCCCGGGCGGGGGCCCGCCCCCCGCCCGCCACTACCCGGTGTTTACCGCGCACAAAGAAAAACCCCGCTGCGCATGCAGCGGGGTTTTCGGGTGTAAACCCTGGCGATGACCTACTCTCGCATGGCTTGAGCCACACTACCATCGGC
>NZ_JAZKVY010000128.1:0-330 GCF_036624925.1 Stenotrophomonas sp. A3_2 | reverse complement strand
CGCGTGCGCAGCGTGAACACGCACGTCTCCGGATGCGGAATAATGAACAGCGTCGCGGAGGACGCGACCGCCCCGACCCCCTCGGCCAGGGTCCCGCTGCAATCCTGCGCCAGATCGAGCCGCAACGTCACCGGATGGATCGTGTCGTTCACCGCCACATCGGTGAACAGCCCGGACTTGCCGATGCGCGTCGCCAGATGACGCAGCTCCGCCGCCTCGAACGCGGTGACCACGGCGCCGGCGTTCACCACCAGGTTCACCTCGCCCATCACCGGCGCCCCGGCCGCCGCCGCAACCGCGCCGGCCCCGGGCCCGGTCGCCGCCGGCGTG
>NZ_JAZKVY010000127.1:0-354 GCF_036624925.1 Stenotrophomonas sp. A3_2 | reverse complement strand
ATCACCGAGCTCGAGGCCGGAAAAGTGCCGTGGGTCCAGCCTTGGGGGACGGCCTCAGCGAAGGCTACGCTCGACCTGCCGCGAAATGCGGCGACGGGCCGGCGCTATTCCGGGATCAACGTCCTGATCCTTTGGGGCGCGGTGATCGAAGGCGGCTACCCAGCCCAAAGCTGGCTGACCTTCCGCCAAGCCCTCGCCCTGGGAGGCAACGTACGGAAAGGCGAGCGTGGCACGACCGTCGTGTATGCCGACCGCTTCGTGCCCGACGATGAGAAGCACCGGGCGCATGATGCCGGCGGCGAAGCGCGCCCCATCCCGTTCCTCAAGCGGTTCACCGTCTTCAACGCCGCGCAG
>NZ_JAZKVY010000126.1:0-96209 GCF_036624925.1 Stenotrophomonas sp. A3_2 | reverse complement strand
TGATTCCCCTGCGGTGCTCGGCTCGCTACAAGGCGGACTCAACAGCCGCGAGCACGCATGACCACTCCTGTCGGCCTGAGCCGAGCGTGGGCTCGGCTCTACATTGGCCGCGCACGCAGGAAACCGTCGAGAGCCTGCGGGGGGGTCCCGGCCGGCCCCGGCCGGGCCCGGGGGGCGCCGCCGCGCGTGCCCGGGATGCCGTTCCCCGGGGGCTGGTTGCCGCGGGCGGGGGTTCCGGGTTTTTTGTGTGAGCTTGTCGGCCGGGTACCCCCCCGCAGGCTCCCTCTGATACGCGGAAGGCGCCGTTCTACCCAGCCAACCACCCCAACAAAAAACCCGGCCGAGGCCGGGTTTTTCGCATGACCACACAACGAGCAGGAATCAGTCGCCCTGCTGCTTCTGCAGGTGCTCCCAACGCTCCTGGGCGTCGATGGTGCGTTCAGCCGTGAGGCGCGCTTCGAGGCGCTCCAGGCCGATTTCTTCACCGGTGTCGACGCAATAACCGTAGTCGCCCGCTTCCAGGCGCTTCAGGGTGCTGTCGATCTTGCCGATCAGCTTGCGGTAGCGGTCGCGGGTACGCAGTTCCAGCGAGTTCTCGGTCTCGCGGGTCGCGCGCTCGGCTTCATCGCCGATGTCACGCACTTCCTCACGAAGATTCTCGATGGTCTGCTTGGACTCTTCCACCAGGTCCGCGCGCCAGTTCTGCAGGCGCTGGCGGAAATACTCCTGCTGCAGCGGGCTCATGTATTCCTCTTCCGAGGACGGCTTGTAGCCAGCCGGCAGGATCGGGCGGCCGGTGGCCTCGTCGGTCTTGTACTCGACCACCTTGTACTTGCTGCGCGGGGCCGGTGCAGCCGAGCGGGCGGCGACGGCCACGGCAACCTTGCCGACAGGGCGCGACACGGTCTTCGGGGCGGAATCGGATTTCACGGCGGTTTTGGCAGGCGATTTCGAAACGGGCACGGGATTCTTGGATTGCGGGGCCTTCGAAGCGGCAGGAGCGGCGGCCGGGGCCGGCTTGGAAGCCGGCTGGGCTGCTGCCACTGCCACGGTCTTGGCCGGGACAGGCTTGGCCGGAGCCGGCTTGGCAGCAGGCTTCGGTGCGGACTTCACTACTGGGGCCGGGGCCGGTTTCACGGCCGGCGCGGCAACATTCTTGGCACCCTTCTTTACAGCGGCAGGCGTGGCGACCGGCTTGGCCGCAGCGACCTTCTTTGCTACGGGCTTGGCGACCGGCTTGGCTGCAGCCTTCTTCACCACCGCCTTCGGCGCCGGCTTGGCGGCGGCCTTCTTGGCCACCGGCTTGGCGGCAGCTTTCTTCACCGGCGCAGCCTTGCTGACGGTCTTCTTCGCCGGCGCCTTCTTGCTGGCAGCGGCTGGCTTGGCCTTGGCGGGCGCAGCGGCCTTCTTCGCCACCGGCTTGGTTGCCTTGACCGGCGTTTTCTTTGCGGTGGCCTTCCTGGCCGCCGGTTGCGAGGACGCTGCCTTGGTCGCCGGCTTGCTGGCCGGCTTCTTGGCAACGGGCTTTGCCGCCAACTTCTTCACAACAGGCTTGGCGGTTTTCTTGGCGGCCGTTGCGGCCTTCTTTGCAGTTTTTTTAGCAGCCACGAAACGCTCTTCCTTGGATTCCCCGGGGCCCGGGAAAGCGGGCCTTTATAGCCTACCCGACCCGCAGCAGCAACCTCGGCACCCTGCCCCATTCAGTCCTGGAGCCAAGGCGCCCAATGGGCAGTCCGACGAACACGGACCGCCTTGCGCGGTACGGAACCTGGCCAGCACCCCACGGTGCTGGTACCGGTCGCAGGCCATCGGCGACATGCGACCAACGGCCCATCCTGCACAAATGCGGCCTTCATGCCAACTGGCATAAGATGACTGGGTGATCTCGCGCCTGCTCATCGCCCTGCTGCGCTTCTACAAGCGCTTCATCAGCCCCCTGCTGGGGCCACGCTGCCGTTTCGTGCCGAGCTGTTCTGAATACGCGATGGAAGCCATCTCGCGGCACGGCCCGCTGCGCGGCAGCTGGCTGGCTGCGCGCCGGCTGGGCCGCTGCCACCCGTTCCACCCCGGCGGCTTCGACCCGGTGCCCGAATCCAACCACGCCCCCTCTTGCCGTTGCACAGGAAAACACTGACATGTCCTCCACCCTCATCACCAACGCCCGGATGGTCAACGAAGGCCGCACCTTCGACGGCGACCTGCGCATCGAGAACGGCCGCATCACGCAGATCGGCAACGGGCTGGCGCCGCGCGACGGCGAGCAGGTGGTGGACGCGGCCGGGCGCTGGCTGCTGCCCGGCATGATCGATGACCAGGTGCACTTCCGCGAACCGGGCCTGACCCACAAGGGCGACATCGCCAGCGAATCGGCGGCGGCCGTGGCCGGTGGCCTGACCAGCTTCATGGACATGCCCAACACCAACCCGCCTACGCTGGATTCAACCATCCTGGAAGCCAAGTACGAGCTCGCGCGCGGCCGCGCCTGGGCCAACTACGGCTTCTACCATGGCGCCAGCAATGACAACCTCGAAGCGATCCGTGCGCTGGACCCGAAGAAGGCCCCGGGCGTGAAGGTGTTCATGGGCGCCTCTACCGGCAACATGCTGGTGGACAACCCGGAAACGCTGGATGCGATCTTCCGCGAATGCCCCACCCCGATCATCACGCACTGCGAAGACACGCCGATGATCGATGCCAACCTGAAGGCCTTCCAGGAAAAGTACGGCGACGCGCTGACCCCGGACATGCATCCGGATATCCGTTCGCGCGAGGCCTGCATCAAGTCGACCCGCCTGGCGATGTCGCTGGCACGCAAGCACGGCACCCGCCTGCATGTGCTGCACATCTCCACCGCCGACGAACTGGCGCTGTTCGAGAAGGGCCCGCTGATCCGCGCCGATGGCAGCCGCAAGCAGATCACCGCTGAAACCTGCGTGCACTTCCTGCACTTCGCGCGCCCGGATTACGCGACCAAGGGCAACCTGATCAAGTGCAACCCGGCGATCAAGGAAGTGTCCGACCGCGAGGCGATCACCGCTGCGCTGGCCGACGACGTGCTGGACGTGCTGGCCACCGACCATGCGCCGCACACCTGGGAAGAGAAGCAGAAGCCCTACGCGCAGGCGCCGTCGGGCCTGCCGCTGGTGCAGTACGCACTGGTGGCCGCGCTGGAGCGCGTGCACGAAGGCAAGCTGACCCGCGAGCAGGTGGTGCAGAAGTTCGCACACGCACCGGCACAACTGTTCGACGTGGAAGAGCGCGGCTTCCTGCGCGAAGGCTACTTCGCCGACCTGGTGCTGGTCGAAGACGTGCCGTTCACGGTCAAGCGCGAGGACGTGCTGTCCAAGTGCGGCTGGTCGCCATTCGAAGGCACCACCTTCCGTTCGCGCGTGGCCTCGACCTGGGTCAACGGCCAGCTGGTGTGGGACGGCAGCAAACTGGTGGGTGAACCGGCCGGCCAGCGCATGACCTACGACCGCTGATGCGCAAGGTATTTCTGTTCGGGGCGCTGCTGCTGGCCGCGCCCCTGTTCACCGCACCGTCGGCGCAGGCACAGGACGGCATCGGCAGCCTGATCGACAGCCGCGTGGTGTTGCCGGCCAGTGCGTCGCAGGGCGCGCTGGTGATCGGCAAGGTGCCCGCTGGCAGCCGCGTGCAGTACGCCGGCCGCCAGCTGCGGGTGAGCGGCTATGGCAGCGTCGTGTTCGGCATCGGCCGCGACGAGAAGGGTCCGCTGCACGTGCAGGTGCAACGCCCCGATGGTGGCACCGAGACCGCAACCATCGCGGTGACGCCGCGCGACTGGCCCACCGAGCGGGTCAATGGGGTGCCACCGAAGACGGTGAATCCGCCGGCGGCGATCGCCGAGCGGATCAAGCGCGAACAGGCGCAGGTAACCGCTGCACGTTCGCGCGACGACGACCGTACCGACTTCACCCAGACCTTCATCTGGCCGGTCCAGGGCCGCATCAGCGGCCGCTTCGGCAATGCGAGGGTGTACAACGGCCAGCCCGGTGCCGGTCATTCCGGCATGGACATCGCGGTGCCGACCGGCACGCCGGTAAAGGCACCGGCCGCCGGCATCGTCACCTTCGCCGGCCCCGACCTGTACCTGACCGGTGGCACGCTGCTGCTCGACCACGGTTTCGGGGTCAGCTCCAACTTCCTGCACCTGTCGCGCATCGACGTAAAAGTCGGCGACCGTGTGGAGCAGGGCCAGGTGATCGCTGCCGTCGGCGCCACCGGCCGTGCCACCGGCCCGCACCTGCACTGGGGCATGAACTGGTTCGAGACCCGTATCGACCCGCTGCTGGTGCTGGAGCGCAAATAACGCCCATCGCCCGGTGCAGCGGTGAGCCACTGTTGTAGAGCCGAGCCCACGCTCGGCTGCTGTCGCGCAGAGATGAGCCGAGCATGGGCTCGGCTCTGCAGACAGCATTCAATCAACCGCGCGAGGTAGCGCCGGGCCATGCCCGGCGGAGCGCGGGATCAACCGCGCGCCGCCCACCACACGCGCAGCAACGTGCGCACCGGGGTGGCTTCGATTGGCTTGCCTGCGGCCTGCGCGGCCACACGGGCACGTGCCAGGCTGGACCACACGCGGCGCGGGCGCGGTCCGGGCACGCGGGTGCCCCACCCCTTCAACAGATGCTGCGCCCAGCGCTGCGCAGCGGTGCTGGCATCACCGTCCAGCAGGCTGCGCGGCACACCGGCCACGCCGGCATCCTGCAGGCGCTGGGCCAGGGTCTGCAGCTGCACCGCACGACCGGCGCCGGTGCGCGGCTTGTCCGCGAACAAGGTTGCCTCCACTGCGGCTACGGCCTCGGCGTAGTTGGCCAGCGCGCGCTCGGCGCCGGCTGCATCGGGCGCGACGGTGCGTGCTTCAACCAGATCCGGCAGCGCTTCGGCCAACTGCGCCCACGGCGCACGCACCGGCTCCAGCAGCCGGCCCAGCGGATGGCGCGAACGATGCCCGGCCCAACTGCGCAGCTCCTCGCCCCACCACGCCAGCTTGGCGTCGGCGGGCAGCGGATCGCCGCTGGTGTTGAGCATGTCGTCGAACTCCTGCAGCAGCGCAAACCACGCCACTGCGAGCTCGCGTTGCGGTTCGGCCACGAACGGGGCGGCCACCGACCATTCCGGCCAACGGCTGCGCCACTTGTCGAGGAAACTGTCCAGCGCGGTACTGCTCACTACGGGATTCCTTACGGCTGGGCCGGGGCTGCCGGCCGGGTCGGCCAGAGACTGGCCAGTTGCAGAAGTTCAGCGTTCTCGACCAGCACGTCGGCCTGCCAGGCCAGCGGATCGTCGCTGTGCAGGCGGTAGCCCCACAGCGCCGCCACCGACGGCATGGCCGCGGCCCGCGCGGCGATGATGTCGCGCTCGTCGTCACCCACGTACACGCAGTCTTCGGCAGCAACGCCAATGGCCTGCGCAGCGTGCAGCAGTGGAAGCGGGTGCGGCTTGCGCTCGGCCAGGCTGTCACCGCCGACCAGCACCGCGCAGCGCTGCTGCCAACCATGCTGCGGCAGGATCAGGCGCGCCAGGTACTCCGGCTTGTTGGTGACGATGCCCCATACCGTACCGGCCTCATCCAGCGCGGCGAGCATGCCGGCCACGCCGTCGAACAGCACTGCGTGCTGGCCGATCAGCGCTTCGTAGCGCTGCAGGAATTCCGGGATCAGCGCGTCACGTGCGGCGACGTCCAGTTCCGGGAAGGCAGCCGAGACCATCGCCCGCGAGCCCTTCGACACCACCGGGCGCAGTGCGGCCGGATCGATGGGTGCACGACCACGTTCGGCCAGCATCGCGTTGCAGGTAGCGACGAAGTCCGGCGCGCTGTCCAGCAAGGTGCCATCCAGATCGAACAGCACCGCGCGCGGGAAGCGTGCAGCGGTCATGCCGGCTTGACCGCGTAGGCCAGATAGTTGATGTCGGTGCGGCTGCTCAGGCGGGCATGGTTGCGCCACGGCTCGTAGGCCATGCCACTGACATCCACCAGCTGCACATCAGCCTCGCGCAGCCAGCGCGCCAGCTCGGCCGGCTTGATGAATTCCTGGTAGTGGTGGGTGCCCCTGGGCAGCAGGCGCGCCACGTACTCGGCGCCGACAATCGCCACCGCGAACGCGGCGGCGGTGCGGTTGATGGTCGACAGGAACAGGTGGCCGCCCGGCTTCAGCAGGCGCTTGCAGGCGTCGATGATCGCGCCCGGGTCTGGCACGTGCTCGAGCATTTCCATGCAGGTGACCACATCGAAACTGCCCGGTTGCTCGGCGGCCAGATCCTCGGCGGCCTGCACGCGGTAGTCGACCTTGGCGCCGCTTTCCAGCGCATGCAGGCGCGCGACCTTCACCAGTTCCGGGGCCAGGTCGATGGCGGTGACGTCGGCGCCGGCCTGCGCCAGTGCTTCGCTCAGCAGCCCGCCACCGCAGCCGATGTCGAGCACGCGCGCGCCACGCAACGGCACGCGGTCGGCGACGTACTTCAGGCGCACCGGGTTCAGCGCATGCAGCGGCTTCTGCGGGCCGTCAGCATCCCACCAGCGGTTGGCCAGCGCGGCGAACTTGTCCAGCTCGGCCTGATCGAAATTGGAGGAAGCGTGGGGGGCAGTCATGAGGGGTCCTTGCGGCGCCAGGGATCAGGCGCGGATATGACGGATACGCTCGCGCCACTGGCGCGCGTTGGCGATGATGCCCGGCAGGTCCATGCCGACCAGCTCGCGCTGCACCAGCTTCGGCTTGCCGGCGATCCAGACGTCGCTGACCTGCTGGCGGCCGGTGGCATACACCAGCTGCGACAGCACGTTGTGCAGCGGCTGGGTTTCCAGCGCCGACAGGTCGACACAGACCAGGTCGGCCTGCTTGCCGACTTCGATCGAACCGATGCGGTCAGCGAAGCCCAGCGCGCGTGCGCCACCCAGCGTGGACGCGCGCAGCGTGGTTGCCGCATCCAGTGCAGTGGCGTCGTCGGCCACGGCCTTGGCCAGGATCGCCGCGGTGCGGTTCTCGCTGAACATGTCCAGGTCGTTGTTGCTGGCGCAGCCGTCGGTGCCGATCGCCAGGTTCACACCGGCGC
Organism: Stenotrophomonas sp. A3_2; assembly: GCF_036624925.1. NCBI lineage: Bacteria > Pseudomonadati > Pseudomonadota > Gammaproteobacteria > Lysobacterales > Lysobacteraceae > Stenotrophomonas > Stenotrophomonas sp. A3_2. The sequence continues at coordinate 89,135 of NZ_JAZKVY010000126.1, read as the reverse complement.
GCTGCAGGGCGCAGGCCGGGCAGAAGCCGGAGGCCAGCTTCAGGTTCGATTCGGGGCAATGCACGACGCTGACGCCGCGTTCGGCGCACAGGTGGATTTCCGCATCGGTCAGCTGGGTCATGTGCACCGCGATCAGGCGGTCGTTGACCAGGCCAAGGCGATCCAGCCGCGCCAGCGGGCGCTGGCCGTGCAGCTTGATCGAATCGTTGATCTCCTGCGCGGTCTCGTGGGTGTGCAGGTGCACCTGCATGTCGAGCTGGTCGGACAGCATACGCACCCGCTCGAAGTTGGCATCGTTGACCGTGTAAGGCGCATGCGGCGCGAACGCGGTGGCGATCAGCGGATCGGTGCGCCACTGGTCGTGCAGTTCACCGGCCTTGGCGAAGTACTCGTCGTCGGTCTTGGCCCAGGCGGTGGGGAAATCGATGATGACCGCGCCCACCAGCGCGCGGAAACCGTGTTTCTTGTAGACCGCGGCCTGCACGTCGCCGAAGAAGTAGTTCTCGTTGGCGCAGGTGGTGCCGCCGCGCAGCATCTCGGCGATGGCCAGGGTGGTGCCGTCGGCAACGAATTCGGGGCCGATCACCGCCGCTTCCACCGGCCAGATGTGCTGCTGCAGCCAGGTCATCAGCGGCAGGTCGTCGGCGACGCCGCGCAGCAGGGTCATCGGGTTGTGCGTGTGGGCGTTGACCAGGCCCGGCATCAGCGCGGCCTCGGGGCGACTGACTACCTGGGCGGCACGGAAGCGCGCGCGCGCCTCGGCACGCGGCAGGATGGCCACGATCTCGCTGCCACGCACGGCGACGGCATGGTCTTCCAGCACCACCGCATGCGGCTCGATCGGAACGACGTAACCGGCTTCGATGAGCAGGTCGCAGGCTTCGGGGAGGTGCGGGCTATCGCTCATGCGGGCTCACTGGCTATTGGAGAAGGGCCTGGCGGGAGGCGGTAGCGCCGGGCCATGCCCGGCGGCTGTCCGCTGCGGCGCCATGGGCGCCAGCAACGGGTTCCGGGTTATGCCCGGAAAGCCGAGCATGGCTCGGCTCTACAGGTAATCCGGCTGCGCCGGATTACTTGACGCGTGCGGAGTACTCGCCCGAACGGGTGTCGACGCGGATCACTTCGTCCTGGTTGACAAACAGCGGCACGCGGACCACGGCGCCGGTTTCCAGGGTGGCCGGCTTGCCGCCGCCGCCCGAGGTGTCGCCACGGACGCCCGGATCGGTCTCGGTGATCTTCAGCTCGACGAAGTTCGGCGGCTGCACGAAGATCGGCTCACCGTTCCACAGGGTGACCACGCAGGACTCTTCGCCCTTCAGCCACTTCTCGGCGCCGCCCATGCCGGCCTTGGTGGCCTGGACCTGCTCGAAGGATTCCGGATCCATGAAGTGCCAGTACTCGCCATCGCTGTACATGAAGTTCATGTCGGTATCGACGACGTCGGCTGCATCCAGCGAGTCAGTCGACTTCATGGTGACTTCCTGGGTACGGCCGTCCTTGATCAGGCGGTACTTCACGCGGGTGAAGGCCTGGCCCTTGCCCGGCTTGACGTATTCGGTGTCGATGATGACGGCCGGTTGGTTGTTGACCAGGATCTTCATCCCGTTCTTGACGTCGTTCATGCCGTAGCTGGCCATGCGTAAACTCCTGAGTGGCAGAAACGCCGCGGGTGCGGCGAGCCGTTAGAATGGAAAGCCCACCGGATGCCGGTGGGCGACTGTTTTTCTGCCCCCATGATAACCGCAGGCCCCCTCTCCATGCAGCTTTCCGCCTTCCCCCGGCCCCAGTCGCCAGGCGCGCCCGCGCGCTGGCAGCAGCTCTGGCGCCAGGCACTGCGCGACCCACAGGCCCTGCTGGCCCGGCTGCAGCTGGACCCGGCCGCGCTGGGCGTCTCGGAAGCGGCAATGGCCCAGTTCGCGCTGCGCGTACCGGAGGGGTTCGTGGCCCGCATGCGCAAGGGTGATCCGGCCGATCCGCTGCTGCGCCAGGTGCTGCCGATCGACGAGGAAATGCGTCCCGCGCCCGGGTTCAGCTTCGATGCGGTGGGCGATGGCGCGGCCAAGAAGGCCACCGGCGTCATCCAGAAGTACCGTGGCCGCGCCCTGCTGGTCGCCACCGGCAGCTGCGCGATCAACTGCCGCTACTGCTTCCGCCGCCACTTCGACTATGGCGCGGAGAACGCCGCCAAGGGTGGCTGGCAGGAGGCCGTAGCCGCCATCGCCGCCGACCCGGACATCGACGAGGTGATCCTGTCCGGCGGTGACCCACTGTCGCTGGCCACGCACAAGCTGGTCGAACTGACCGATGCCCTGCGCGCCATCCCGCATATCCACCGCCTGCGCATCCACACCCGGCTGCCGATCGTGCTGCCCGAGCGCGTGGACGATGAGCTGGTCTCCTGGCTGGGCAGTCTGCCCTGGCCGCTGGCGATCGTGGTCCACGCCAACCATGCCAATGAATTCGACGCCAGCGTGGACGCGGCGATGGCCCGCCTGCGCGCTACCGGCGCCCAACTGCTGAACCAGGCGGTGTTGCTGCGCGGGGTCAATGACAGCGTGCAGGCCCTGCAGGACCTGAGCGAGCGCAGCTTCGACGCCGGCGTGCTTCCCTACTACCTGCATCAGTTGGACCGGGTCGAGGGCGTGGCCCACTTCGAAGTGGATGACGCCCAGGCCAAGGCGCTGATTGCCGGCCTGACCGCGCGCCTGTCCGGTTATCTGATCCCGAAACTGGTGCGCGAACTGCCCGGCGACCCGAGCAAGCGTCCGCTGTAGCCCCAAAAAAGGGGACGGAGGGGATTAAGTCGCAAATGCATAAGCGACTTAATCCCCTCCGTCCCTTTTTTTGTGTCGGTCAGAGGCCCGATTCGATCATCCGCACCACTTCGGTGGCGGTCACCGGATGACTCAGCCAGTAGCCCTGGCCAAGATCGCAGCCGCGCTGCACCAGCAGGTCGAACTGCGCCTGCTGCTCGATGCCCTCGGCCACCACGGTGATGCCCAGTGCGTGGGCCATGGCGATGATCGCCGTGGTCAGCGCCAGATCGTCGGGATCGCGCTGCATGTCGGCCACGAAGCTCTTGTCGATCTTCACCCCGTCCACCGGTACCTGGCGAAGATGGCTGAGACCGGAGAAGCCGGTGCCGAAATCGTCCAGCCAGACCTTCACGCCGGTGCGGTGCAGCTTGTCCAGCAGCTGTGCGGCCACCATCTCGTCGCCGATCACGGCGGTTTCGGTCAGCTCCAGATGCAGCCGCGAGGCCGGTAGCCCGGACTCATGCAGGCACTGCGCCACCAGTGCCGGCAGTTCGCCGCCGCGCAACTGCCGTGGCGACACGTTGACCGACACGAACAGGTCGTCCCCGGCCGTCCCGCGCGGCCATTGCGCGGCCTCCATGCAGGCCGCACGCAGCACCTTCGGGCCGATGACTTCGATAAGGCCACTCTGCTCGGCCACCTCGATGAACACCGAAGGCGGGATCGTGCCCAGGGTCGGGTGCTGCCAGCGCAGCAGCACTTCAACGCCGACCATGCGGCGGTCGCGCATGCGGAAGATCGGCTGGTAGGCCAGGCGCAGTTCGCCGCGCTCCCAGGCGCCGCGCAGCTCCTGTTCCATATGCACGCGACGCTCGACTGCATGGTCCATCGCCCGGCTGTAATAGCGATAGCAGTTCTTGCCCGCCATCTTTGCCTGGTACATGGCAATGTCGCCGTTCTTCAGCAGGGTGGTGGCATCGGCCGCATCGTCAGGGAACAGGGTCACGCCGATCGAGGTACCCAGGAACAGTTCCCGGCCCTGCACCACCAGCGGCTTGCCCAGCTCCCGCACCAGCACTTCAGCCAGCAGCCGCGCATTTGCGGCCACATCACCATCGCCCACCAGTATCACGAACTCATCTCCGCCGAAGCGCGCCAACAGGGCTTCATCGCCCCCGGCTTCGGTGACCGCGCGATCGATACGCTGTGCAAACTGCAGCAGTGCTTCATCGCCAGCTTCGTGGCCAAGGGTGTCATTGACTCGCTTGAAGTCGTCGATATCGGCGAACAACAGGCCCAGCCGGTGATTGGCGGCACGGGCAGCCATCAACCGATGATCAAGCGCCTCGCGGAATGCCAGCCGGTTGGTCAGCCCGGTCAACGCGTCGGTATAGGCCATGCGCCGCACTTCGCGGTCATGGCGGGCGATCGCATCACGCATGCGGGCAAAACCGCGCACCAGTTCACCCACCTCGTCGTCGCGGGTGTTCTCGGCCAGCGGCGTCTGGTAGTCGCCCGCCTCGATGCGACGGGCAGCGACGGCGAGATCACGGATCGGCGCAACCAGAGTACGCTGCACGTACAGGATCACGACCACGCCGATCACCACCAGTAGGCCCAGCATCAACAGCAGCCAGCCCAGGTGACGGCTGCCGACCTGCTGCAGGCGTTCGCCCAAGGTGGCGTTGGCTGCCTGCTCGCGCTGCTGCACCTCATCCAGCGCCATGCCGACGCGGACGCCGCCAATGCGCTGGTTGCCGACCATGATCGGCATGGTGTTGTCGAGCACCTTCGGCGACTCCTGCACGACCAGCGCCTGCGCAGCCGCGGCCCTGGGTGCAAGAGGATCAGCCATCGGCTGGCCGAAACCGGATACTTCGACCGAGCCGTCGTGAACCAGCCGGCCGCGTTCGTCGAACACCAGCACGTAGCGCACCACGGGCTGGCGCGCAGTACTGCGCACCAGTACGCCAACCTGGTCCAGGTCACGGTAGTACAACGGGTTGGCCAGGGCGTCGGACAGTTCACGCGCCATCGCCTCGCCGCGGCTGCGCACGCTGCGGTCGAACAATTCATGGATGACGCCACCACTGAGGTTGCGCACCTCGCCCTGCATCGCCGCTTGCCGCCCCAACAACACTGCCAGGATCGCGATCACCACGACCATTGCCCCGCCCATCGCGAGCAGGAACCGGGCCTGCATCCCCGAGCCAAGCCACTTCATTCCACTTCCATCCGCACGCGCGTCAATCCTTGTTTCAATTCATCCAGCCGCTGCTGCGCATGCGCATCGACACGGTGGAACCCGGAAGTGCCAAAAAACCGATGCAGCGCTCCCCGTGCCCGCGGGTCGCCGGCCGCCTGCAGCAGCACTTCCTGCAGGCGATCGCGCACGCGTGGATCAAGGTCGGCGCGGACCATCTCCACCGCACGCGGGTAGGGTTCGGTGCGCAACAGCTCGCGGAAGTCGCGCCGGAACGCTGCTGGTATCCGCCGTTCGTCATTCCAGTCCACGCTGCTCACCGCTCCCACGTCAACCACCCCCTTGTGCACGAACGTCGCGATGTTCAGCTCGCTGCGTGCAAATACGTAGCCCACGCTATCTGGACCCGGCATATCCCATGCACCGGCCAGGATCTGCGGCGACAGGCCTTCCTGCAGCAACGTCATCACCGGCACCAGGTAGGCACTGGTGGACGACGTGTTCTGCAGGGCCAGGCGATGGCCCCGCAGATCCTGCATGCGCTGGATCGGGCTGTCGCGGCGCACGAAGAAAACCGTCTGGTACTCCCGCACACCGTTGCGCTCGGTCAGCAGCAGCGGACGGGCGCCACTGCGCTGGCCCAGCGCCACCGCCGTACCCGAGGTTTCCGTGACCCAGTCGACACGACCGCGCCGCAGATAGCTGGCCATCTGCTGTGGATCGCGTGCCATCAGGATCCTCCCCTCCTTGATGCCAACGTCGTGCATGCGCGCCACCACGTAATCCAGCAAGGGCTGAAGCTGCTCGTAGTGGGCCTTGGGATCATCGCTGATCCGGCCCAGCACCAGCACGTGGTCCGGTGCTGCACGCACCGTCCCGGCCAGCAGGACCATGGCCAGGCTCAGCAGTCCCCCCTGCATTGCCTTTCGCAGACCCGACACAGGCTTCATCCCCCCCTGGGTATCCAGACAGACTACCCGAAAAAATGAGAACGTCGTCAGCTGTCCTTGTTGCCTGCTTGTGCCAGTCGCGCCATGCGCTGGGTGTCGGCGAGGATGCCGCGCAACAGGCGCACTTCCTGCTCGCTTGGCTCGCTACGCAGGAACAGGCGGCGCAGCTTGCGCATCGCCGATTCCGGCGCGCGGCCCTTGTGGAAATCGATCTCGTCCAGCGTGTCGCCGAGCTGGGCGAAGAAGCTCTCCATCTGCTCATGGCTGGCGGCCTGTTCGCGGAAGCCGGGCTCGGGATTGGGGGCCGGCTGCGCGCCCAGCAGCTGCATGCGCGTTTCATAGGCCAGCACCTGTACGGCGGCCGCCAGGTTGAGCGAGCTGAACTCAGGATCGGACGGGATGTGCACCGCCGCATGGCAGAGCTGCAGTTCCTCGTTGGTCAGGCCGGTGCGCTCACGACCGAACACCAGCGCCACCTCGGCGCCCTCGCCCGCCTTGGCCACCGCGCGGGCGGCGGCATCGGCCGGCAGGTACTCCTCCAGCTGCACGCGGCGGGCACGCGCGGTGCAGCCCAGCACCAGGCGGCAATCGGCCACGGCCTCGGCCAGGGTGGCGACCACCGGGGCGTCCCCCAGCACATCTTCGGCCCCGGCCGAGCGGCGGAAGGCCTCCTCGTCCAGAGGCTTTTCGGGAGCGACCAGCACCAGGCGGGCCAGGCCCATGGTCTTCAGGGCACGGGCGGCGGCCCCCATGTTGCCGGGATGCTGGGTACCGACCAGGACGAATCGGAGGCGGGTGGCGGCGGGAAACTGGGACATGAACAGGGAAAAGGTCGAGCTGGACGATGACCAATGGTAAACTGTGCGGCCGGCCACTGCGCCGGACCCGCTCTTTTCCCCCGCCAGTCCATCTCTTCTGCCTTTCCGGGAGCCCACGCCATGCAGAAACCCGCCGTCACCGTCATGGTCAAGGCCGCCCGCCTCGCCGGCAACGTCCTGTTGCGCAACATCAACAAGCTCGAGGCACTGAACGTGGTGCAGAAGGGCCGGATGGACTACGCCAGCGAAGTGGATGCGGACGCGGAAAAGGTCATCGTCAAGGAACTCAAGCGCGCTTACCCGGACTACGGCATCTTCGGTGAAGAAGGTGGCGTGCAGGGCGAGCGTCGCCAGATGTGGGTCATCGACCCGCTGGACGGCACCAGCAACTACCTGCGTGGCGTGCCGCACTACTGCGTGTCGATCGCGCTGGTCGAGAACGGCGAGCCGACCGACGCGGTCATCTTCGACCCGCTGCGCAATGAACTGTTCACCGCCAGCCGTGGTGCCGGCGCCGTGCTGAACGACCGCCGCATCCGCGTGGCCGACCGCAAGGATCTGGAAGGCACGATGATCCACACCGGTTTCGCCCCGCGCGAGCGCAGCCGCGCCAGCGCCCAGCTGAAGGCGGTCGACGCCCTGCTGGTGCACGGCGAGGACATCCGCCGCACCGGTTCGGCCGCATTGGACCTGGCCTACGTGGCCTGCGGCCGCGCCGACGCCTACTTCGAAGCCGGTGTGAAGGCGTGGGACATCGCCGCCGGCCTGCTGCTGGTCCGCGAGGCGGGCGGCAAGGTCTGTGACTTCAAGGGCGCGACCCTGGGCCGCATGGACAACCGTGGCCCGGAGACCCACCAGATCGTGGCCGGCAACCTGAAGGTGGCCGAGTCGCTGCAGAAGGTGCTGGTGAACACCGGCTACGCCGCCGAGTTCGACGCGAAGTTCTGAGGTTTCGCGTAAAGCGGTTCATGGGGACGGCATCTGCGAAGGTGCCGTTTTCGTTTGTGCGCACGGAGAGTCGTTTCCGCGACCGCGGAGGGGTGTCACTTTCTTTGCGCGCAAAGAAAGTAACCAAAGAAACGCTCCGCCAGCCGCGAGCCGTCGCTACGCGACGGTTCCCTGCGCTTCTCGGAGAATCAGGGGACGGCGCCGAACTCGCTGCGCTCAGACACCGGCGCCTCTTCGCCCCTGATTCCCCTGCGATGCTCGGCTCGCTCAAGGCGGACTGGAAGATCAAGATCAAGATCGACAGCATCCACACGTGGCGCGGATCTACTGGGTGCAGCTGTGGCATTTGACGTTGGGTCCGCCTTGAGCGAGCCGAGCACCGCAGGTCCGGCGAGGGCGAAGAGGTGCGGGTGTCTGAGCGCAGCGAGTTCCCGCACCGTCCCTCGACGGGCCGAGGAGCGCAGGGTACCGGCGTGCGCAGCACGTCGGCTCGCGCCCCGGCGGCGTGTTTCTTTGGTTACTTTCTTTGCGCGCAAAGAAAGTGACACCCCTCCGCGGTCGCGGAAATGATCCTAGGCATCGCCTGGCGCCACCAATGCGTGCGCGCGCAAAACAAAAACGCCCGGCGCGGGGCCAGGCGTTCCTGCACTAACAAGGAGCAGAGAGTTACGCCACCGTCGACGCCCGCAGCGCGGCGATGCGCTCTTCCAGCGGCGGGTGGCTCATGAACAGCTTCTTGGCCGTCGAACCGGAAATGCCGAAGGCGGCAATCTGGGTCGGCAGCGTGCTCTGGCCATGGTTGAGCTGCAGGCGCTCCAGCGCGGCGATCATCTTCTGGCGACCGGCCAGCGAGGCACCGCCGGCATCGGCGCGGAACTCGCGGTGGCGCGAGAACCACATGGCGATCATCGTCGCGAACAGGCCGAACACCATCTCCAGCACGAACACGATGATGTAGTAGGCGAAGCCGCGGCCGCCGCCTTCGCGGTTGCCCGACAGCGCGCTGTCGATGATGCCGCCGACCACGCGGGCCAGCACGATCACGAAGGTGTTCAACACGCCCTGCAGCAGTGCCATGGTGATCATGTCACCGTTGGCGACGTGGGCGATCTCGTGGCCCAGCACCGCTTCGGCCTCGTCTTCACTCATGTTGTGCAGCAGGCCGGTGGACACCGCCACCAGCGCGTTGTTGCGGTTGGCACCGGTGGCGAAGGCATTGATCTCCGGGCCGTCATAGACCGCCACCTCGGGCATGCCGATACCGGCCGCCTTGGCCTGGCGCTCGACGGTGGCCAGCAGCCAGCGTTCGGTCGGGTTGCGCGGCTCGGTGATCACCACCGCACCGGTGGAGCGCTTGGCCATCCACTTTGACAGCAGCAGCGAGATGAAGGAGCCACCAAAACCGAAGATGCCGGCCATGATCAGCAGACCGCTCATCTTGCTCGGGTCGGTTCCCGCCAGCGACATCACGATGCTGGCGAGGATCAGGACCGCGAAGTTGGTCGCCAGGAACAGGGCAATGCGGGTAAACATGGGAAAATCCGGCTCGGAAGGGGTCGATACCGGTCAATTTGCGGCGTGGTCAGCTTGAATTCAAGCGCCAACCTGACCGACGATTCAGCCAGCATGACCTCCCCCATTCCCTGCGGCCGCTTCGCGCCCTCGCCGACCGGCCTGCTCCATCCCGGATCCCTGCTCGCCGCCTTCGGCAGTTGGCTGCTGGCCCGCCACCATGGCGGCCTGTGGCGGCTGCGCATCGAAGACGTTGACCCGCCGCGTACCGTGCCCGGCGCCGCGCAGTCACAGCTGCAGGCACTGGCTGCGTTCGGACTGGTCCACGACGGCCCGGTCCTGTGGCAGAGCGCGCGAGGCGAGGCCTACCAGGCCGCGCTGGATGTGTTGCTGGCCAGCGACCAGGCCTTCATCTGCCACTGTAGCCGCAGCGAGTTGGCCGCCAACGGCGGCATCCATCACCGCTGCGTTGCGCGGCAACCGCGACCGGACCCTGCCGTCCGCTTCCGCGTGCCGCCGGGCAGCATCGTGCACTTCGACGATGGCCTGCGCGGCCCGCAGCAGCAGGACGTGCATGCCGAAGTCGGCGACTTCGTGCTGCGCCGTGCCGACGGCTGCTGGGCCTACCAGTTGGCCGTGGTGGTCGATGACGCCGAGCAGGGCGTGACCGAAGTGGTGCGCGGCGCCGACCTGCTCGACTCCACCGCGCGGCAGATCCTGCTGCAGCAGGCGTTGGGGCTGGCGGTGCCGCGGTATTGGCACCTGCCGCTGCTGCTCGATGCCCCAGGCCACAAGCTGTCCAAGTCGCTGGCGGCGCTGCCGGTGGACAGTTCGCGCCCGCTGCCAGTGCTGCGCCGGCTCTGGGAGTTGCTTGGCCAATCACCTCAAGCGCTGGAACCTGCCTGCGATCTGGATACGCTGCTGGCGGCCGCCCGGCAGGCCTTCGACCCGGCACGGCTGCCACGTGGCGACATCCTGTTGCCGGCCGGCGCACTTTCCGCGCCGATGTTGCAGAATCCCCCTTCCCCCACCTGATTCCCGGACAGCATTCCATGACATCTCGCGTCGCACTGGTCACCGGCGGAACCGGCGGCATCGGTACCGCCATCTGCCAACGCCTGGCCGACCAGGGCCACCGGGTCGCCACCAACTACCGCGACGAGGCCAAGGCCCGCGTCTGGCAGCAGGCGATGACCGAGCGCGGCTACCACGTGGCGATCTTCCCGGGCGATGTCTCCGATCCAGACAGCGCCGAAGCGCTGGTGCGCGCCGTCGAGGCCGAGCTGGGCCCGGTCGAGATCCTGGTCAACAACGCCGGCATCACCCGTGACACCACCTTCCACCGCATGCGCGCGGACCAGTGGCACGATGTGATCAACACCAATCTCAACTCGGTGTTCAACGTCACCCGGCCGGTCATCGAAGGCATGCGCCGCCGCGGCTGGGGCCGGGTCATCCAGATCAGCTCGATCAACGGCCTGAAGGGCCAGTACGGCCAGGCCAACTATGCTGCGGCCAAGGCCGGCATGCACGGCTTCACCATCTCGCTGGCCCGCGAGAACGCCGGCTTCGGCATCACGGTCAACACCATTTCGCCCGGCTACGTCGCCACCGACATGGTGATGGCGGTTCCGGAGGACGTGCGCGCCAAGATCATCGCCGACATTCCCACCGGGCGCCTCGGCAAGCCGGAAGAAATCGCCTATGGCGTGTCTTTCCTGGTGGCCGAGGAAGCCTCGTGGATCACCGGCAGCAACCTGGACATCAACGGCGGCCACCACATGGGCTGGTGAGCCGCGCAGGGGGCGCCGCGGCATGCACCGGCGGCCCCTGCCGATGGTCATGCTGCGCAGCACGCAAACCCTTGTTGCGCAACATGATCGCCCCTGAAAGCCAAGCCTGGCGGGGGCTGGGGCGGTTGCAACCGCTGCTGCACTGCGCCATGCTGCGCGTCTACTGTGACGAGTACCGCTTCATGGCTGCGACCCGCATCATCAAGAAGTATCCGAACCGCCGTCTCTACGACACCGAGATCTCCAGCTACATCACCATCGAGGACGTGCGCCAGCTGATCCTGGACGGTGAAGACTTCGAAGTCCGCGACGCCAAGAGCGGCGACGACCTCACGCGATCGGTCCTGCTGCAGATCATCGCCGACCAGGAACAGGACGGCGAACCGATGCTGTCCACGCAGCTGCTGAGCCAGCTGATCCGCTTCTACGGCGATTCCCTGCAGGGCTTCATGGGCAACTACCTGGAGCGCAGCATGCAGGTCTTCCTCGACCAGCAGCAACAGTTCCGCCAGCAGATGGGCAACCTGCTGGGCCAGACCCCGTGGGCGATGATGAACCAGCTGACCGAGCGCAACCTGGAGCTGTGGCAGGAATTCCAGCGCAGCATGGGCAGCGGCTTCGGTGGCCCGCGCCCGGGCGGCACCGGCACGGGCACGGGCACCGGCAACAAGCCGAACGAACCGGGCACCGGCACCGGCAGCAAGACCCGCCGCTGAGCCGCTTCACAGGCTGACACGAAAACGGCGCGCCCCTGGCGCGCCGTTTCTGTCTGGATCGCGCCAACGATACGTCAGCGTTTCGCCTTGCACGCCGAGCACACGCGCTCGACCTTGTACCCTTTCGCCTTCAGTTTCTCGACCACGCCATCACTGCCCAGCAGGTGCAGCGTGCCGACCACCACCAGCGTACCGCCCTGCCCGGCCTGCAGGTACGGCTGCAGCTTCGGCACCCAGGCATCGTTGCGCCCGGTGTTGATGCGCTGGTACAGCTGCGGGTACTGCTGGCGCATCTCTGCCGCCATCTTGGTCCACAGCAGGCGATCATCACCGCGGCGCCACGCATCATGCAGCAGCCGCGCCTGCTCATCGGCCTTGCCGGCCTGGTCCAGTGCTTCGGCCAGCATCTGCCGCTGTTCCTGCAGCGTCATTCCGTCAAGCATGCCGATCTGGGTATCAATGTCCTCCAGTCCCGCCGTCTTGCGGCCGGTCTTCTGCGCGCGCTCCATGAAGTGGCGGTCCAGGCCCAGCGCCGGGTCCAGGCCGAGCTTCTGCATCTGCCCGATCGAAATGCTCAGGCCGACGAACCAGGGCTTCATGCCCTGCATCTGCGCCAGCGGCAACTGGTTCTGGGCAGCAAAAGCCTGCAGCTTCTGCCAGGTGGCCGCATCCAGATCACGCTTCAGCTCGCTGCCATCGGTGCGGATCGCCGCCTGCACCATGCGGCTGGCCAGCTGGGGCGACTGCATGTCTTCCGGCGACAGTTCGAACACTACCCGCTGTGAGGCCTCGAACGCCTGTTCGACATCGGGCGACAGCGGGTAGTCCTGCGGCTTCAGCAGGTGGAAGGAACCGAGCAGGTAGAGGCGTGAGTCGCCTGGGCCGGTCACTTTCCACAGCAACGGCACCGGCGGCCTGGCCGCCGCTGCGCCAGCGGTGTCGGCTTGCAGGGTACGTGCTGCACCCAGCGGTGCCAGCGCACAGGCCGCCAACAGAACGGCGGCACGCAACAGTGATCTGATCGGCATCTCAGCCTTCTCCTTCAGGCAGGTGGTAGGCCTTCTCGCCCGCTTCCATGCGCAGGTCCAGCCGGTTTTCAGGCGGCGCCAACGGGCAGGTTGCATAGGCGGTGAACGCACACGGTGGGTTGTAGGCATGGTTGAAATCGATGCGCACCGTACCATCGGCGCCTGGCGCATCGGTGTCCAGGTAACGCCCAGCCGGATAGCTGCCGCGACCGCTGGTGCGGTCGGCGAAGATCAGGAACAGCGGCTGCCCGGGTGCACCTATCGCCTCCAGCCGCCAGTTGCGGCCATCACGCTGGAACTCGACCGCGCCCGCGTTCGGCATCTCGGTGGTCAAGCCAGTGATATCGACGATCGGCAGGGTCTTGCCTGGCGGGTGCGCGATGAAGCGCGCCTGGACCTGCCAGTCAGGACCGCCCGGCCAGTACTCCAGGCCGGCGAACCCACGGCGTGCAGGCGCATCGGCGTGCTTGACCCGCAGCGCATCGCGCGGACCGCGACGGATGATGCTGAGCTGGCCTTTGCCACCATCGAAGGCCAGCAGCGTCGGCTGCGGATCCTTGTCGGTGTCGATGCGGATGCGGCCGCGCACCGGTTTGCCCCCATGGCTGACGTCCGTACCGGCTTCGGGAGTGAACCACCATTGGCTGCCTTCGCGGCGCAGCAGGCCCAGCTTGTCCGGCCCCACCGCCAGGCGGATGCCATTGGTCGCGCCACTGCCGACAAAGTGCGATCTGTTCTGCAGCCAGTGCAGGCCGACCAGCGCTGTCCAACCGTCCGGGCGGGTCAGGTCCTGATAGCGTGCCACCCGCCACTGCTGCTGCCCGGCGGCATAGGACGGATCCTCCGCGGCCGAAGCCGGTGCCGGCGGCGGCGCGGGGCTGCAGGCGGCCAACACCATGGCGACCAGCAGGCCGCCCATTCCCCGATAACGCATCGATGCTCCCCTCAACGTCCGCGCAGGAACCAGCGGTCGATCTCCGCCAGCGAAAAACGGGCCCAGGTCGGCCGGCCGTGGTTGCATTGGCCGGACCGCTCGGTGATCTCCATGTCGCGCAGCAGCGCGTTCATTTCCGGCACGGTCAGGCGACGGTTGGCACGCACCGCGCCGTGGCAGGCCATGGTCGACAGCAGCTCGTCGCGCGCGCTGGCCACGCGGCGGCTCTGGCCGTGCTCGCGCAGGTCGGTCAGCACGTCGCGCAGCAGGCCTTCCGGTTCGGCATGCGCCAGCAGTGCCGGTATGCTGCGCACGTGCAGTGAACCGGGGCCGGCACGGGTCACTTCGAAGCCGAGTGCGGCCAGCGTGTCGGCTTCGCTTTCGGCGGTATCGGCCTCGCGCTCGCCCACCGCCAGCGTGATCGGCACCAGCAACGGCTGCGACTGCAGGCCGATGCCATCGTGCGCGTTCTTCAGCCGCTCGTAGCCGATGCGTTCGTGTGCGGCATGCATGTCGACCACGATCAGGCCTTCGGCGTTCTCGGCCAGGATGTAGATGCCGTGCAGCTGCGCGATCGCATAGCCCAGCGGCGGCACTCCGGCATCGGCACTGGTGACCGGCAGTCCGTTCTCGGTCGGCATCGGCGGCAGCGCCGCCCCGGGCTCGGCACCGGCCGGCGTGGCATACAGCGCGGCGTAGGCCGCCGGTGCATCAGCAACCTGCAGCCCCAGGGGCTGCTGCGGGCGCCAGCCGGAAAAGCCACCGCCGCCTGCGCCCGAGCCGGCACCGGGCGCAGGCCCACGCACCAGCCCGAAACCCGATGCGCCCGCGCTCGATGCCATCGATGCAGCAGCGGCGTCCACCGGATGCACCGGACCCGCACCGATCTCCTGCGCCGACATGCCCGCGCGGGTATCAGCCAACGCGTCCTTCAGCGTGCGATAGACGAAGTCATGCACCAGCCGCGAATCACGAAAGCGCACCTCGTGCTTGGCCGGGTGCACGTTGACATCAACACGGGTCGGGTCCAGTTCGAGGAACAGCACATAGGCCGGCTGCCGACCGTGGTACAGCACATCGCCGTACGCCATCTTCACCGCGTGGGCGACGCTGCGATCACGCACCGAACGGCCGTTGACGTACAGGTACTGCTGGTCGGCGCTGGCACGCGAGTAATGCGGCTGCGCGATCCAGCCATGCAGGCGCAGGCCGGCGCCACTGTGATCCACGCGCACGGCCTGGTTGGCGAAATCCTCGCCCAGCGTTTCTGCCAATCGCGTATCGGAATACAGATCGCCCGGCTTGTAACGGCGCGAGGCCTTGCCGTTGTGGGACACGCGCAGTTCGACGTCCGGCCGCGCCAGGGCCAGCGAGCGCAGCCATTCTTCGATATGGCCCAGCTCGGTGCGCTCGGCGCGCAGGAACTTGCGCCGCGCCGGTACGTTGTAGAACAGCTCGCGCACTTCCACCGTGGTACCCGGCGCATGCGCGCGCGGCGTCACCTCACCGATCTTTCCGCCTTCGATCTGCAGCGCGGAACCATGCTCGTCATGTGCGCGACGCGAGGCCAGGGTGAAGCGACTGACCGAGGCGATCGACGGCAGCGCTTCGCCACGGAAACCGAGCGTGGCCACCGATTCAAGATCGTCCAGATCGGCGATCTTGCTGGTCGCGTGGCGCGATACCGCCAGCGGCAGCTGCTCCGGCGCGATGCCACTGCCGTTGTCGCGGATGCGGATCAGGCGTACACCGCCCTCTTCAAGATCGATATCTACGCGGCTGGCACCGGCGTCGATCGCGTTCTCGACCAGCTCCTTGACCACCGAAGCGGGACGCTCGACCACTTCGCCAGCGGCGATCTGGTTGATCAGGATCTCCGGCAAGGGCCGGATCGGGCGCGGACCGGGCGCGCTCATGGGAGATGATGGGCAGCAGACTTCATGGGTCGATGATAGCGGAGCGCCCGTGGATAGAGTCGACTGTCAGTCGACTGCTCTCCGCCCGGGCGCCGAAAAGCCCCGCGCTGCGCACGTAGTCGACTAACAGTCGACTCTACCGCGCTCTACAGGAAGCGGATTACTTGCTGCCGCCGGCCATGGTGGCTGCGGCGTCGATCTCGGCCTGGGCACGGGCCGCGTACAGCGTGCCCGGCGGTGGCTGGCGGCTGAAGAAGGTGTGCACGCCATCGAGCACGGCACCGGCGATCTTGCGCTGGTAGGCCGGGTCGGTCAGGCGACGCTCTTCATCCGGGTTGGAGATGAACGCGGTTTCCACCAGCATCGCCGGCATGTCCGACGTACGCAGCACCGCGAAGTTGGCGCGCTCGATGTTCGGCTTGTGGTTGTTGCCGATCCGCTTAAGGCCGCCCAGCACGTGGCCGGCGGCGTCTTCGGACGCCTTCATGTAGCCGCTCTGCGCCAGGTCCAGCAGCACATTGGCAAGCGTGCCCTCGGTCTGCTGCAGGCGAACGCCACCGACCAGATCGGCCGCGTTTTCCTTGTCTGCCAGCCAACGGGCGCGCTGCGAAGAGGCACCCTTGGTCGACAGCACGTACACCGACGAACCGGTGGCCGAACGGTTCTCGGCCGCGTCGGCATGGATGGAAATGAAGATGTCGGCCTTGTTCGCACGCGCCTTCTGCGCGCGCATCGGCAGCGGAATGAACACGTCACTGTCGCGGGTCAGGTAGGCCTTCAGGCCCGGCGTCGCATTGACCTGACGGGCCAGTTCCCGCGCCACCGCCAGGGTGACATCCTTCTCACGCTTGCCGGTCGGGCCGATCGCGCCCGGATCCTGGCCTCCGTGACCGGGATCGATGGCCACCACCAGATGGCGCATGCCGGCCTGCATGCGGATGCGGGAGGCATCACTGGGCATGGCCGGGCGCGGCGGTTCCACCGGCGTCGGTGCCGGCGCAGGCACCGTGGCCGGCGGCGTGGTCACCACCGCTGCGGTGCGCTGCCCAGCGAGGATCGCGGCCGGCGAGGAAGAAGGCGAACTGCTGGCCACGGTACCCGCCGCCGCGACCTGGGCCGGCGCGGTGGATGGCGCCGGGGTAGGCGTGGCCGGCGCGGCGGCGGTGGCACTGGCCTGCTGCCGTACCTGGGCAGTCAGCAGCGCCGTGGCACGCGCGGCATCGGTACGCGCCTGCGCGCTCTCCGCCGGCGTCGGCGTCGGTGCGGGCGTGTTGGCCGGCGCCTGCGGCGGCACCGCCGGCGTCGCTGCCGGACGGCTGGCGGCCACGGCCGGGCCATCGCCCGGCCATTCGATCACCAGCTTGGATTCATTGCCCTCGCGCTGCATCTGTGGGCGGAACGGCGCCACCGATTCAGCAAGGTCGAAAACGACACGGAAGGTACCCGGCACCGGCTGTCCGGTGCGCACTGCGGTGACCACGCCCTGCGCCGCTGGCATTTTCAGGTTGCGTACGGCGCTGGAGTCCGGGAAATCGACCACCAGGCGGTTCGGTCCGGCCAGCGACAGCGTCTTGTAACCGCCACTGCCCACCAGCGAGATCTCGGCACGGGTGCCGGTGGCACCAGTATTCAGCAGGACCTGGCGAATTTCACCGGCCCACGCGCTGACGCTCGCCAGACCCAGTCCGACGGCGGCACAGATGGCGATGAGACGGTTCCCCGGGCGCATGGCTCAGGATTCAATCACCGCACTGAACGGAATGCAACACCTTTTTCCTTAATAATCCGTAACCTGCCGGTGTTTGTTCTCGTCAGCCGACAGATATGGCCTGCAAGTCGCCTCCTTGGGGAAGCCGTTTCAGCCATTCATGCCCTGCGTCGCTGGCGCCAGTGAGACGAACGCGACGCCCTTGTCCCTCGATCTCCAGCGCCACCACCAGGTCGGTTGGCGGCAGCGCACCGGCACCGCGTTCCGGCCATTCAACCAGCCACAGTACCGCGCTGCCCTCGTCCAGCCCGAGGAAATCGAGTTCGCCGGCCTGCCCGATCCGGTACAGATCCAGATGCCAGGCCTCGCCACCGCCGGCCAGCGGATAGCGCTCGACCAGGGTGTAGGTCGGGCTGCGGATGGCGCCCTGGACACCCAGCGCGCGCAGCAGTGCGCGGGCCGTGGTGGATTTGCCGGCCCCCAGGTCGCCGCGCAGTTCGACCAGCGCCTGCGGCGGCCGCGTGGCCGCCAGCCATTGCCCGAGCAGTTCAGTGGCATCGCTGTCGGCAAGGAAGAAATCGATCATCGGGAAAGTTCCGGGTTGGCCAGTCGCCGCAACGGCGACAGCAGATCAGTAGGAAGCAGGCCGCGCGCGCCATCGGCGGCCGCGGCGTCGCCCGCGAGCCCATGCAGCAGCGCACCGGCCGCGGCGGCGTCGAAGGCGGCCAGGCCCTGCGCGCGCAGGCTGGCGATGATTCCGGTGAGCAGATCGCCCATGCCTCCTACGGCCATGCCGGGATTGCCTGCAGCGATCAGCCGTGGCGCCTGCCCGGGCGCCGTCACGATGCTGCCTGCGCCCTTCAACACCACCACGGCGTGGAAGCGTTCGGCCAACGCCTGCGCACAACGGTAGCGATCGGCCTGGATGTCAGCGGTACTGCAGCCGAGCAGGCGCGCGGCCTCGCCCGGATGTGGCGTAAGGATGGCGTCCGGCAGCGCGCGCGGATCCTGCGCCAGCAGATTCAGTGCATCGGCATCAACCACCAGCGGCTTGTCGCTGTCCAGCACCTGCGCAAACATTGCGCGTGCCCATTCGTCCTGGCCCAGGCCGGGGCCGATCGCCACCACCCTGGCCTTGTCCAGCAGCGCCGGCAGCACATCGCCGTCTTCCAGTGCATGGGTCATCGCCTCGGGCAGCCGAGCCAGCAGTGGACCGACGTGGTCGCGGCGGGTGCCCAGGCTCAACAGCCCCGCCCCTGCGCGCAAGGCGGCCTCGGCTGCCATGGCGATGGCACCGCCGCTGCCGTGGTTGCCGCCGACGCACAGCACGTGGCCGGATTCGCCCTTGTGGCTGTTGGCGCGGCGCGGCGGCAGCAGTGCCGGCAAGCGCGCCTGGGTCCAGTGCTCCACGGCGGGTGACACGCCCTGCCATGCGGCCGCGGGCAGCTGCAGCGGCGCCAGCGCCTTCTGGCCACAGTGATCCAGCGCATCGCCGGTATACAGCCCGCGATGCGGCACGATGAACTGCAGGGTCAAAGCAGCCTTCACCGCTTCGCCCGGTACGGCGCCCCGATCGGCATCGACGCCACTGGGGACGTCCAGCGCCAGAACCGGTGCCGCCTGCGCGTTGAGGGCGGCGATCAGCGCCTGCGCCACACCTTCCGGCACGCGATCGAAGCCCAGACCGAACAGGGCATCGACCCAGATATCGGCCTCGGGCAGCACGCCGTCGAAATCGGTGAGGGTGCCGCCACCGGACTTAAATTCCGATGCGGCACGCTGCGCCAGCGACGTCGCCGGTGGCTTGCCCGGCAAGGCGATCACCATCACCGTACGCCCGGCCTTCCGTGCATGGCGGGCCAACACCAGGCCATCGCCGCCGTTGTTTCCTGCGCCAACCACCACGCCGATCCGCTGCGCTTGTGGCCAATGCTGCAGCAGGCACTGCCAGGCGGCGTGGCCGGCCTGCGCCATCAGGCTCCAGCCGCCCTCGGCAGCCAGTGCCGAGGCCTGCGCATCAAGCGCACGCGCGGCAGCGGAATCGAACAGAGCGGCAAGGTTGGCCATGCGGGGATTTTATACTGGTGCATATGTCTCCCGCCCCCGCCCCTGTCGATCCGGCCCAGGCCGTACAGCGCATCCGCGAACTGGCGCGTGCGCATGGCTTCCAGCGCTGCGGCATCGCCGGCATCGAGCTGGGCGAGGACGAGGCGCACCTGGCCGACTGGCTGGGCCAAGGCCTGTACGGCACGATGGACTGGATGGCGCGCCACGGCACCCTGCGCGCGCGCCCGGCCGAGCTGCTGCCCGGCACGGTGCGGGTGATCTCGGTAGGCATGGACTACAGCCACAAGGACGACACCGAAGCCTGGGCAACCCTGGCCGACCCGGGCCGCGCCTACGTGGCCCGTTACGCCTTGGGCCGCGACTACCACAAGCTGATGCGCAACCGCCTGCAGAAGCTGGCCACGCAGATCAACGATGAAGTGGCACCGCTGGGCTACCGGGTATTCGTCGATTCGGCGCCGGTGCTGGAGCGCGCACTGGCGCGCAACGCGGGGCTGGGCTGGATCGGCAAGCACACCTGCCTGATCGACCGCAACGGCGGTTCCTGGTTCTTCATCGGCGAGATCTACATCGATATCCCGCTGCCGATCGATGCGCCGGCTACGGCACACTGCGGCACCTGCACGCGCTGCATCGATGTCTGCCCTACCCGCGCGATCACCGGCCCGCAGCGGCTGGACGCGCGGCGCTGTATTTCCTACCTGACCATCGAGCACGACGGTGCCATCCCCGAAGACATGCGGCCGTTGATCGGCAACCGCATCTACGGCTGTGACGACTGCCAGCTGGTCTGCCCCTGGAACAAGTTCGCCAAGCGTACCGACGAAGCCGATTTCCGCGCGCGCAACAACCTCGATACCGCGCGCCTGGACCAGCTGTTCGCCTGGGACGAAGCCGAGTTCCTGCGCCGCACCGAAGGCAGCCCGATCCGGCGCAGCGGCCATGAGCGCTGGCTGCGCAACATCGCCGTGGCGCTGGGCAATGCGCCGTCCTCGGCCGAAGCGCTGGCTGCCCTGCAGACCCGCATCGACGATCCCTCGCCGCTGGTGCGTGAACACGTGCAGTGGGCACTGGGCCAGCACACGGTGCGCTGACGTGCGATCCTGAGCCCCCGTTCCGCCCGCAGCACGCCGTTCCCATGCAGCCACGCAACAACGACATCCTCACCCCCAGCCAGCTCAACACCCTGGCCCGCGACCTGCTGGAAGGCAGCTTCCCGGCGATCTGGGTCGAGGCCGAACTGGGCAGCGTGGCGCGTCCCGCCTCCGGGCATCTGTATTTCACCCTGAAGGACGCACGTGCGCAGCTGCGCGCGGCGATGTTCCGGATGAAGGCGCAGTACCTGAAGTTCGTGCCGCGCGAAGGCATGCGCGTGCTGGTGCGCGGCAAGGTGACCCTGTACGACGCCCGTGGCGAGTACCAGATGGTGCTGGACCACATGGAGGAAGCCGGCGAAGGCGCACTGCGCCGCGCCTTCGAGGAGCTGAAGGCACGGCTGGAGGCCGAAGGCCTGTTCGACCCGGCACGCAAGCGGCCGCTGCCGGCGCACGTGCAGCGCCTTGCGGTGATCACCTCCCCCACCGGCGCCGCTGTGCGCGACGTGCTGAGCGTGCTCGGCCGCCGCTTCCCGCTGCTGGAAGTGGACCTGCTGCCGACCCTGGTGCAGGGCAGCAGCGCCGCTGCACAGATCACCCGCCTGCTGCAGGCCGCCGATGCCAGTGGCCGCTACGACGTGATCCTGCTGACCCGTGGCGGCGGTTCACTGGAAGACCTGTGGGCCTTCAACGATGAAGCACTGGCCCGTGTGATCGCCGCCAGCCGCACCCCGGTAGTGTCGGCGGTGGGCCATGAAACCGACTTCAGCCTGAGCGACTTCGCCGCCGACCTGCGTGCACCGACGCCATCGGTGGCAGCCGAGCTGCTGGTACCGGACCAGCGCGAACTGGCCCTGCGCCTGCGGCGCACCGCGGCACGCATGGCGCAGCTGCAGCGGCACACGATGCAACAGGCGATGCAACGTGCTGACCGTGCCCTGCTGCGCCTGAACGCGCAGAGCCCGCAGGCGCGACTGGACCTGTTGCGCCGCCGCCAGCTCGATCTGGGCCGGCGCCTGCATGCCGCGTTCAACCAGCAGCAGGAGCGCCGTGCTGCGCGCCTTCGCCATGCAGCGGCGGTCCTGCGCGGGCACCACCCACAGCGCCAGCTCGACACGATGCAACGCCGCCTGGCCGCCCTGCGCGGACGACCGCAGGCAGCGATGCAGCGTCTGCTGGAACGCGATGCGCTGCGCCTGCGCGGGCTGGCGCGTTCGCTGGAAGCGGTCAGCCCGCTGGCGACTGTAGCGCGCGGCTACAGCATCCTGACCCGCAGTGACGATGGCACGCTGGTGCGCCAGGTCGATCAGGTACAGCCCGGCGACGCATTGCAGGCGCGCGTGGGCGACGGCGTGATCGACGTGCAGGTCAAGTAAAGGGGTTCGGCAGGGCTCCGCCCTGCACCTGCAGAGGCAAATGCAACAGCCGAAGCAACAGCGAAAGCGGCTCTGGATTGCTGATAGCTTGGCGGGGTGGTGTGGCTGTGCAGGACACGCCGTAAACCCATCCCTGGGGGCTCGATGGCGCCATCCATGGCGCCAACGGTCCTCACAGCCACACCGCCCCACCCTCGACAGTGTCCCGATGACGGTCGGTAGATCCACGCCATGCGTGGATGAATCTCTTTCAGATATCGAATCAATTCGGGGTCAGATCCGTTTTCCTGCGGAAAACGGATCTGACCCCAAGCGCCATTCCGGCAGATCGCGGACATCTGTCGAAGGCGGGGTGGGTCCGGTTGCGGGGGCGTGAGCCGCATGGATGCGGCGACCGAGCTTACATGGACGTACTTGCAGCGTCCCCTGCGCAGCCCCCCCGCCCCGCCCAACCCCACAAATCCGCTGTTGGCGGAAAGCCCCACCCACGCGGGGCGCCGGCCCCCCCCCCCCCCGCCCCCCCCCCCCCCCCCCCCCCCCCCCCCCCCCCCCACCCCGCCATCCCAAGGAATGCACGCTGTTGCTGTTGCTGTTGCTGTTGCTTCGGCAGGTGCAGGGCTGCAAGCCCTGCCGAACAACCCCCTACTTTGCCTGCTCGCAGAACTTCTGCCGGTACTCGAGTGCCTTCGGCATCAACGCCTGCAGGTTCTGGATACGGGTACCCGGGTTCGGGTGAGTCGACGCGAACTCCGGCGGTGACTGGCCACCACTGGCCTGGCCCATGCGCTGCCACAGCGGCACCGCCTCGCGCGGGTCGAAGCACGCCGCCGCAGCCAGCATCAGTCCCACTTCGTCGGCCTGGGTCTCGTGGCTGCGCGCATACGGCAACAGATACCCATAGCCCATCGCCGACATCATCATCTGTTGCTGCTGCGCATCCATGCCGCTGGCGGCGCCGGCCATCTGCCCGATCTGGGTCAGCTTCTGCTGCGCCATCCGCTGCGCACCGTGGCGCAGCAGCGCATGGGCAATCTCGTGGCCCATCACCACCGCCATCGCGTCGCGCGTGCGCGCCACCGGCACCAGGCCGGTATAGACCGCCATCTTGCCACCAGGCAGGCAGAATGCGTTGGCCTGTTCAGATGGGATCACGTTGACTTCCCACTGGAAATCACGCGCGAAATGCGCCGGCTGAACGCCGTGCTCCTGCGCCAGTGCAGTCTCCACCACATCAACCTTGGCAATCAGGCGCTGGGCGATGTCGCGCACATCGCGCGCGATCGGCGCGTTGGAGTCCATCGGCGGCTCCTCCGAGAGGATCTGCTGGTAGGCCTGCAGGCCCAAGGCGGTCTCCTGGCGGGCGTCCAGGCTGCTGTCAATCATCACCTTCTCGCCGGTGTAGGGGTCCACCGTGCGATTGGAAAACCAGTAGAAGAGCGCATAGCCGGCGGCCAGCAACAGCACCCACCAGCGGATGTTGCCAAACAGGCCGCGACGCTGCGGGCCTTGGGGCGAGCGGGAAAAGGGATCATTGCGCATCAGGGGTCGTCCAGCAGGCCCCGCCGGCCGGCGGGCACGGCGCAATCTTAGTGCGCGGGCGCCAGCAGCGGGTGAAGCCCGGTGCCGCTCAGATGCCCCGCACCAGGCGGAAACCGATGCGCGCGCTGGTGGTGTCCGAATCCTGCGACTGCCGCCACGCCGCACGGGTCTGCTCCGGCGCGTTGGCCCAGTTGCCCCCGCGGATCACCCGTGCGCGGCAGCCCGGGTTGAACCAGGCCGCGCCATCGGAGGGCGCGCGCCGGTAGCTGGCATGCCAGCAATCGGCCACCCACTCGCTGAGATTGCCCGCCATGTCGTGCAGGCCGAAGGCATTGGCCTGGAAACTGGCCACCGGCGCGGGCCCCCACCAGCCATCGCCATAGCCGATGAAGGCGTTGTGCCAGTGCCGTCCCGATGGCGAGACATCCTTGCTGCCAGTGAAGTTGCCAGCACCGGGCGGCGGCGTGCCGGCGGCGCCCCACGGATAGCGGCCACTGCTGCCGGCGCGCAGCGCGTATTCGAACTCGGCCTCGCTGGGCAACCGGTAGCTGCGCCCGGTCTGCTCGGACAACCACGCCGCATAGTTTTCGGCATCGCGGATACTGACATGCATCACCGGCAAATTGGCCATCGCGAGGCCACCGTCGTAGTCCGAACGCCAGTCCACGCCGCTGCGGCGGATGAAGTTGCCGCTGCGTTCGTCATAGACCACCGAATGGCCGCGACGGGTCGCACGCGGGCGCGCGTTGGTCGCCTTCACGTAGCGCTGGAAATCGCTGACCGTGACCTCAGTGATCGCCATCGCGAAGCCTCGATCAAAGCGCACATAGTGCGATGGTCGCTCAGCATCGCTCGAACCCGGTTCGGCATCACCGGCGCCCATCTGGAAACCGCCATGCGGCACCACCACCATCTGCGGACCGCGTCCGCCATCACGCATGGCGTCGCTGAACACCTGTCCCGGGCGGAAGCTGCCGTAGTGCGTGGCCAGGTCGATGCGCTCACGCAGCTGGGCCACCACCGCGTCTCCCGGCAGGGCGATGCGCAGGGCCTCGGCCAGTTTCTCGCGTGCCGGCTTCAGGCCCTGCGGCGTGGACAGGTCGCGCAGGCCGTCATCGCGCAACTGCAGCAATGCCGCCGCACGGATCTGCTCGATGCGCTCGAACGCGTCGGCAATGGTCGGCGACGAGTCGCGCACCTTGCTGGCTTCGGCCAGCCAGGTGCCCGCGCTGGCGAAATCGCGCGTGCGAGCAGCGTCCTCGGCACGACGGATCAACCCGCTTTCGGCCGCGGCCAGTCCCTGCCGTGCACGGCTGTTGTTCTCGTCCAGTGCCAGCGCCTCGCGGAAGTTGCCGATGGCGCCATCCCCGTCCTCGCCGATCCGGTCCGCGCGCAGGTCCTCTTCACCGGCGCGGTTGTAAGCGACCACCCGCTGGGCAAGCTCCACCCGACCCTGCAGTGCGCGTACCTTCTCGTCCTTGGGCGCCAGGGTCAGCAGCACCAGCGCCTGGCGGCTGGCCTCGGCCAGCGCCTCGCGCTGCTTCAGCGGCCGCACCAGCAACGCATCCGCCTGCTGCTGCAGGCGCTGGCGGGCACGCTGCAGGCCCTGGCGGGCCTGGCGGTCATCCGGGTCCTCTTCCTGTACTGCCAGCCACAGCGGAATGGCGGCATCGGCATCCTCATACAGCCGGCCCTCAGTGAAGGCCTGCCCGGCCGCGCGGCGCAACTGGGCCAGGCTGCGGCCCTGGCGGTCCACCCGCGGCGGCGTCCACTGCTGTACATCCTCGGCGGCATCCTCACCGGCGATGGTCACGCTGCCCTGCCCGGCCTGCGGGCGCTCGTCGCTGTCTGCGTTCGCGGACGGGCGCGCCTCCTCCCCGGCACTCCGGTCCACTGCCGTGGGGGGCGACGGCGTGCAGCCTGCCAGGGCCATGGCCAAGGCGGTGCACAGCGCGGACGACAACGGAAAACGCAAGCGGAGCCTCCTTCGGCACGGACGCGCACCGACGTTAGGCTATTCTCCCCTGCCTGAGCAAACCCGAGTAGTAGGCCCTGAACCGTGGCAACCTGGATCACCACCCCCGCCGAGCTGGATGCGTACTTCCAGCAGCGCCCGACCCGCATCGGCCTGGACACCGAATTCATCCGTGAACGCACCTTCTGGCCGCAGCTGGCCCTGGTGCAGATGGCGGTCGGGCAGGACATCCTGCTGATCGACCCGCTGATTCCCGGCATGACCGAGGCGCTGGCACCGTGGCTGGCCGATGAATCCATCACCAAGGTGATGCACAGCGCCAGCGAAGACCTGGTCGCCTTCAAGTGGGCGTGCGGTGTGCTGCCGCGACCACTGTTCGACACCCAGATCGGCGCCGCGCTGGCCGGCATTGGTGGCGGCATGGGCTACCAGAAGCTGGTGGCGGAGATCACCGGCGTGGCGCTGGCCAAGGGCGAAACCCGCTCGGACTGGATGCGCCGTCCACTCTCGGAGTCGCAACTGCAATACGCCGCCGACGACGTCGAGCACCTGTTCGCGCTGCATGACGCCATTGATGCCAAGTTGCAGGCACTGGGCCGCCAGCAGTGGCTGCACGACGACGGCGAGCGCCTGCTGGCCAGCGTCGCCAATGACGAGGACCGCTGGCCGCATCTGGCGATGCGCTCAGCGCAGTTTCTCGATGCTCCCGCGCAGCGCCGCCTGCTGCGCCTGCTGCGCTGGCGTGATGTGCAGGCACGCAGCAGCGACCGCCCGCGCAGCTGGATCCTGGACAACGAACTGGCCGCCACGCTGGCACGCACGCCACCGGCCGATGCCGCCGCGCTGGCCACGCTGTTTGAACAGTTCCCGAAGGCACCGCGCAAGCTCGCCGGCGCGGTGTGGCAGGCGCTGGACACGCCGCTGGCCGATGAGGCCGAGGCACCCCTGGCGTTGCCCGCCAACGACACCAACAAGCAGGCACTGAAGAGGCTGCAGGACGCCGTTGCCGAACGCAGCCGCGAGCTGGGCCTGCCGGATGGCGTGCTGGCCTCCCGCAAGCATCTGGAAAGCTATCTGGAACGCCGCAAATGGCCGGCCGCACTGGCCGGCTGGCGCCAGCAGGAACTGGAATCGCAGCTTCAGGCGCTGCTGCCCGCACGTTGATGACAAGGCGCCGGACCACGCCGGCGCCGTGCACCTCAAGCCTGCAGGGGCCGTGCTAGGGTTGGGCGGTACTGACAAGGAGACGTCGATGCAGACCCTCAAGATCGCGACCGCCTGCGCACCGCTGCTAACCACGTTGGGCCTGGCATGCTCTGGGCAGGCCGCACCGCTTTCCTATGCACAGGAAAAGGAGAACACAGCCAAGCTGGTGGACATCATTGACGGTGCCACCCGCGACGGTCTGGTTGCCGTGCTGGTGCCGGCCCCGTATGTCGTGCACAACGGCGGGCCAGGTGTCGGCTCTCCGGTCCCCGGCTTTCATCTGGGCAACCGCTCGACCGACCTACCCGGGTTCTCGACGCGGGTGTCCTTCCAGCACAAGGATATTCCCTCCCAGGGCTATGTGCAGCTGTTCAACACCAACGAACTGGAAACCGGCCCGCAGCGGACGGTGTTGATGGACGTGTTCGAGGTGCATCTGATTCCGCCGGGCACCTATCTGCTGAACGGTGCGGAGAACTACCGCCTGAACACCCGCGTGGCCAAGCTGAAGCCGCTGGGGACCACGGACGAAGTATCGAAGGACATCGGCGCCACCCGCCTGGCCGACGTCGATTACCGTTTCTATTCCTGGAAGAAGGTCTGGGTACCACCCGGCGTCCTGACCGATCAGCACTCCCAGCAGGTCTGCATCTCGGTGCATGTGGCCTCCGGCAACTGCGTGGCATGGGGCACCCAGAACTACGAAACCTCGCGCCCGACCGAAGGCTACTGGGATGACAGGATCGTCCCTGAAGACATCCCTGCCGTACGCATCCAGGCGGTCATCGCCAAGGCCCACGCGCCACTGGCCTTCACTGCCCGCGAAGGGCAGATCCTGCTCAGCCCCTTCATTGTTGCCGCCGACGGCGATATCGATTTCAACGCCAACGACTGCGCACCGGTCGACAAGCTGATGGGATGCGCCCTGCGCCGCTTCACGGTGCACTACCAACCCGCGCCGCTGGACGCTGCACGCAAGCACATCGCAATCACCTCGCGCGGCCTCAACGGCAAGCAGCGCAAGGTACTGGAGCGGATGGAGGCGATGCAGCTGCAGGTGCTGGGCCCCAGTGCGCCGTCCGATGCAGCGCTGGGCAAGGGCGTCAGCGCCACGCCTTGAGCACGGATGATGCCTGGCCAGCAACGAAAAACGGCGCTCGATGAGCGCCGTTTCCGGTACACGACGGGGTAAGGCTTACCAGTTCATGTTCAGCGAGACACCCACGGTGCGCGGTTCGTTGTAGACCGCCGCCATGTAGTTCTCGATCACACCCTTGAGGTTCTTCTCGTTGGTGATGTTGCGCGCGAACAGCGCAACTTCGTAGGCACCGTAGTTGCCCGAGTAGCCGATCTTCAGGCCACCTTCGAAGTCACCCTTTGAGTTGAACTCCTTGCTGTCGTACAGCACGAAGCTGGTGTAACCCTGCTTGTTCCAGTCGGTGGAGACGAACATGGTGCCGGCGTCGCTGACCGGGAAGTCGTAGCGGGCGGCCAGGTTCACGTTGTACTTCGGCGCGTTCGGCAGCGGGTTGCCGTCGATCTGCGCGAAGGTGTTGGCACCGACCTTGATGGTCGGGTCGCCGACGGTGCAGACCACCTGGCCGTTGAGGCCGCAGACCTGCGCGTAGACGCGCTTGTCCTTGATCTCGCTGTGCAGCAGGCTCAGGCCGGCGCTCAGGGTCAGGTTCGGGATCGGGCGCAGCTCCATGTCGGCTTCGAAGCCGTAGGCCTTGGCCTTGTCGGCGTTGAACAGCACGCCGTTGCCGTCCGAATCGTTGCCGTTGAGCTGGATGTCGTTGACGGTGTAGGTGAACGCGGTGGCGTTCAGGCGCAGGCGGTTGTCCCACAGGCTGCTCTTCACGCCCGCTTCCCAAGACAGGATCGTCTCGGAATCGGCGGTGGTGAAGTCGGCATTGAACACTGCCGAACGACCCTGGATGGTCGGGCCACGGAAGCCACGCGCGACCTTGGCGTAGACGCTCACGTCCGGCGTGATCTGATACATCGCGCTCAGATCCCAGCTCGGGGTGGTGTCGGACATCTTGACGTCGGTGCGGCCCTTGTAGGTGACCACGCCGGCAGCGGTGTCGGCGGTCTTCAGCAGGCGGGTGTGCTTCTCGTCCTTGGTCTGGCGCAGGCCGGCGGTAACGGTGAACTTGTCGGTGAAGGCATAGCTCAGCTGGCCGAAACCGGCCCACGAGGTGTTCTTGTTGCGCAGGCGCACCCAGTTGTTCGGGTTACGTGCCGGGCCCTGCAGGAACCACGCGCGCTGGTAGAAGTCGGTGGTGTCGCTGCCGTTGAAGTAGAACGCACCGGCCTGCCACTGCAGCGCGCGGTCGTCATGGCTGGCCAAGCGGAATTCCTGGGTCCACTGATCCAGGTCGCGGATGCGGCCCATCGACTGGCCGTAGCCGTTCGGCACGCCGTTGACCGGGAAGTTCACCGCAGCACCGCCGTCGGTGTCGCCACGGCTGTAGCCGGAGGTGGTCTCGTAGGCGGTGATCGAGGTGAAGTCGATCGCGCCGAAGTCGTAGCGTGCCTTCACCGAGCCGCCGTAGGTCTTGTAGGCCTGCGGGTTGTTGTCGGCCTCGTCGTAGGCGACCTTGTCGCGCGGCACGTCGGTCTTGTTCGAGCCCTTGGTCAGCGCACCGCGCAGGAACAGGGTCGAGGTGCCTTCATAGTCGCGGGCGTGGGCCGAGGCCAGGATCGAGAACTGGTCGCTCGGGGTCAGCAGCAGCTGGGCGCGCACGTTGCGGTCGTCCAAGCCGCCCATGGCGTTCTTCTTCGGGCTGACCGTGCCGTCGGCACTCGGGCCCTTGTAGGTGTTGTCGACGTAGTCATCGCGGTGCTGGTACAGCGCCGACACGCGGAACGAGGCGATGTCATTGATCGGACCGCCGAAGCCGCCGTCGATCGACACGCTGTTGTAGGTCGCGTAGCTTGCGCTGACCCGGCCGGTGTAGTCCTGGGTCGGCTTCAGGGTGTCGAACTTGACGATGCCGGCGGTGGTGTTGCGGCCGAACAGCGAGCCCTGCGGGCCGCGCAGCACTTCCACCTGGTCCACGTCATAGACCGGGTTGGACTTCAGCACCACGTGCTCCAGCACCACATCGTCCTGGATGATCGACACCGGCTGCGAGGCCCCCAGGTAGAAGTCGATATTGCCCAGGCCACGGATATAGAAGCGCGGGAAGATGCGGCCGGTGGTGGTTTCCGCATACAGGCTCGGCACGCGGCCGGACAGTGCCAGCAGGGTGTCGTCGCCGCCGGCGGTGAAGTCGCGCATGCGCTCGCCCTGTACCACACCCACCGAGACCGGCACTTCCTGCAGGTTCTGCTCACGGTGTTCGGCGGTCACGGTGATCGTGTCCAGGCCGGTCGGGGTCGGCGCACTGTCCTGCGCGGCGGCACCGAAGCTGCCCGCCAGGGCCAGGCCAGCACAGGCCAGGGCCAGCGGGTGACGGCGGAAGGAAACAAAGGAAGACGACAGACCCGACAGGCGGCGGGAATCGGAATGGGAGGGCATGGAATGCTCTGAGGAGGCGTCCGTGCGGCCTGCGCGAGCCGGGCGGCAAAAGGGAGGAGAACTGCGCAAGCGGCCATTATCCCCCAAATTGTTACGATTTCGTTGCGCGGACCCCGCCGCGGCGAACCGAACGGTTTCGGCACCATTGCGCGCGCTCACGCCGCGTCGTCCGGCGTCCCGGATCGGCTTGGCAAGGCGCGGCCACTTGGCTACACTTGAGTCCTGCCGTGGGGCCATAGCTCAGCTGGGAGAGCGCGTCGTTCGCAATGACGAGGTCAGGAGTTCGATCCTCCTTGGCTCCACCACTCTTCAGAAGAACCCGCAGATCGCCATGATCTGCGGGTTTTTTCTTTTCAGCGCCTCCGGCTCAGGCCGGCTCCTGGTCTCCATCCTTGCGTTGCGGGCCGCGCGAGTGCGTATCACGCACCTGTTGATCGCGCTGCCCCGGCCGCTGCTTGGCCACATCGTCCTGCTTCCTGTCCTGGCGGCTTTCCTGGATGCCCTGCTTCGGGTCCTGATCCCTGCTTTGCTCGTTCATCGAAAACTCCCTCGCCGGCAGCAGGCCAGCGCTGCCACCACGCTAGAGGTTGCCGGGTGAGCCGCAGGTCAGTCCCGCGCCAACATCCTGTGCAGGAAGCGGCTTGCCGCCACCGCCCCGCCCAGCCAGAATCCGGGGCACCACGCTCACCGGTGTGCCATGCCCTCCTCTGCCCAGCACGCAGCCCACGCGTTGCCGATGCTCCTCAATGCGACCGACGGCAGCATCCAGCTCGGCAACCTGCCAGCATTGATCGGCCCCACCTTGTTACTGGACGAAGCGCGTGCCGCCTTTGCCCCGCTGGTCCGAGGGGAGCGCGATGTCGGCACCGGCTATCGCTGGCTCAGCCTGCACCGGCTCAGCCTGGGCGGTGTGCCCGCTGGCATCAGCCTGTGCTTCCACGGGCAACAGCTCGACATGGTGACGATCGGCGTCGATCTGCCTGGTGCGACACTGGAAGACGGCTGGCCGACCCAGGCCGCGATCGATGCCGAAGTCGCTTTCATGCGGCGCACCTTGGCCACGGCACTGGGGCGCAAACTGGCAGGTGGCCGCGCCCGGTTCGACTGGGGCGAAGCCTGGGCCGGTTTCGATCCGAAGGGCTTCATGGCCAGCAGCGGCATCCGCTACGCGCCACGCTCCTGACCCCGCTCAGGTACGTGTGATCGACACCCCACCTTCCACACGCATCGCGGTTCCGGTAACGAAACTGCTTTCATCGCTGGCCAGGAACAGCGCCGCGTTGGCGATCTCCTCCGGCTCGGCCATGCGCTTCAGTGCGTGCAGCGCGCGCACGAAGTCGCGGGCATCGCCGGTGGGTGCGGCCTGCCGCCCCATCTCGGTATCGGTACCACCGGGCAGCAGCACATTGCTGCGTACGCCGCGCGCACCGTACTCGGCCGCGATCACTTGGCTCAGGCCGATCAGCCCCGCCTTGCTCGACGCATAGGCCGCCATGCCCGGGAAGCCCACGGTATGGCCGACAAAGGTGCCGACAAACACGAGCGAGCCGCCGCCGCGCGCCAGCAGTGCCGGCAACTGCGCGCGTGCCCCGTGGAAAGCGGCATCCAGATTGGTCGCCATCACTTCGCGCCAGGCGTCCACCGGGAACTCCGCCGCAGGTACGCCCGGGCCGAGCATGCCAGCATTGTTGAGCGCGATGTCCAGGCCGCCGAAGGACTGCTGGGCCAGATCGACCAGCGCTTGTGCCGTGCCCGGGTCAGCCACGTCAGCGGCATGCGCCACGGCTTCGCCACCGGCGGCGCGAATCTGCTCGACCAGCGCCTGCAGCGGCTCCGGCCGCCGTGCGTTGAGCACCAGCTTCGCCCCTTCGGCGGCGAAGCGCAGCGCGCTGGCGCGGCCAATGCCAGCGCTGGCACCGGTGATGAGAGCGATCTTGTTGTTCAGGCGCATGGTCGTGGTGCCGGTTGTGAAGTGGCCGCCACGATGCCGCGCCTTCGGCCTGCCAACACTCCGTTTCCGGGCCTGGCCCGTCGGTGCAGGAAACGGAGTTTCCGCAGAACCGGCGCATGCCAGAATCCGGCTATGGACAGTACCGCCACCACCGCCCTCGATGCCCGCGTCGAACGGGTCTGCCGCCACCTGCAGACCAGCCTCGACGAACCCTCACTGCAGGAACTGGCCGACATCGCCGGCTGCAGCCCGACCCGGCTGCACCGCCTGTTCAAGCAGGCCACAGGGTTGACCCCCAAGCAGTACGCTGCCGCGCTGCGCGCCGACCGCCTGCGCACCGGGCTTGAACAGCAGGAACGCATCACCGATGCCTTCCATGATGCCGGCTTCGGTTCCAG
This sequence comes from Stenotrophomonas sp. A3_2, assembly GCF_036624925.1. Taxonomy (NCBI): domain Bacteria; kingdom Pseudomonadati; phylum Pseudomonadota; class Gammaproteobacteria; order Lysobacterales; family Lysobacteraceae; genus Stenotrophomonas; species Stenotrophomonas sp. A3_2. The sequence continues at coordinate 56,721 of NZ_JAZKVY010000126.1, read as the reverse complement.
TGGGCGCTTCTACGAGAACGCACCGAAGTTGCTGGGCATGACTCCCAAGCAATGGCGCGCAGGGGGGCGTGGCGAAGTCATCCACTTCGCGCTTGCCGAAAGTTCATTGGGCAGCGTGCTGGTGGCCAGCAGTGCCACCGGCGTGGTCGCGATACTGCTCGGCGACGATCCGGAGACGCTGCTGCAGTCATTGCAGCAACGCTTCCGCCAGGCCGAACTGATTGGCGCCGACCAGGGCTATGAACAACTGGTGGCACAGGTGGTGGGCCTGGTCGAGGATCCCACGCGGGGCGCCACACTGCCGCTGGACATCCGCGGCACCGCGTTCCAGCAACGGGTATGGCAGGCCTTGCAGCAGATCCCACGTGGCCAGACCGCCTCGTATGCCGACATCGCCGCGCGCATCGGCGCGCCGCGATCAAGCCGTGCGGTGGCTCGCGCCTGCGCCAGCAATCCACTGGCGGTGGCCGTCCCTTGCCACCGCGTCGTACGTCGCGATGGGGACCTGTCCGGCTATGCGTGGGGCGTAGCGCGCAAGCGCGAACTGCTGCGCCGGGAAAAGGCCTCGACTGTCTGACGTGGGTGCCGACCTTGGTCGGCACGCCCAGCTTCCGGTAGGTGCCGACCTTGGTTGGCACACCGCCAAGCCCTCAATCCAGCTTCACCACCAGCTTGCCGAAGTTGTGCCCCTTCAACAGCCCGAAGAACGCCTCCGGCGCATTCTCCAGCCCTTCCACCACATCCTCGCGGTACTGGATGCGGCCTTCGCGCAGCCACTGCGGCATCTCGCGTTCGAAGTCCGGCCACAGGTGGTTGAAGTCGTGCACGATGAAACCGCGCACGGTCAGGCGCTGGCGCAGAATCTGGCTGAACAGTGCGGGCAACCGGTCCGGACCGGGCTGCTCGACGCCGCGCTCGTTGTAGGTGGCGATGGTGCCGCACACTGGAACGCGGGCGAAGTCGTTGAGCAGCGGCAGCACTGCATCCAGCACGTGCCCGCCCACGTTCTCGAAATACACGTCGATACCCGCAGGAACCGCTGCGCGCAGCTGCGCGGCGAAATCAGCGGCGCGATGATCCAGCGCCACGTCCACCCCCAACGTCTGCAGGTAAGCGCGCTTGGCTTCGCCACCGGCGATGGCGACCACGCGCGCGCCCTGCAGCTTGGCCAGCTGCGCCACGGTCGCGCCCACCGGCCCGGTCGCGGCAGCCACCACCAACGTCTCGCCCGGCTTCAGACGGGCGATTTCATGCAGGCTGGAATAGGCGGTGAAGCCGGGCATGCCATATACCCCCAGCGCCGTACTCAGCGGCAGCCCGGCCGGATCCAGCCGGCGCCCCAGTGCCTTGGCCGGCAGCACCGCGTGGGTCTGCCAGCCACCCGGTGCCAGCACCAGCTCACCTGTGGCTACGCCCTCGGCGTTCGACTGCAACACCTCGGCCACGGTCTGCCCTTCCATCACCGCGCCCACCGCCACCGGCGCGGCGTACGACGGGCCCTCGTCCATGCGTCCACGCATGTACGGGTCAAGCGACAGATAGCGGTTGCGCAGCAGTACCTCGCCGTCCGCCGGTACCGGCAGCGCTGCCTGCTCCAGGCGGAAGTTGGCCGCAGTGGGCGCTCCCTGCGGACGCGACGCAAGCACGATGCGGGAGGTGGTCGAGGAATCGGACATGGCCAAGTCTCTGCTGTTGCCAGCATTGGGAAAGGAGTACCGACACTACGCCGCAGCCATCCCCGATGGCGCCCACGAAAACAGCGTTCCATCGCCAAGCTTGGCCTTGGCCGCGTGCAGCCCTTGCCAGCGCAGCTTTGCCGATCACCGTGGCCCGCTGAATTCCGCCGCAGGCGATGATCACCGCGTCGCGGCGCCGATGAACTGGCACTCAGGGCACTGCCCTCTGCCCCGTGACGGAGGATCAAGCACTTGCATCCACGCAGACGGCAATGTGAAGGTTTTTTGCCAAAATGCTTGCCGTAGGCGGCCGACCTCCGTAATATGCGCGTCCTTGGCAGCGACCTCGCTGCAATGAACTACGTGGCCGAGTAGCTCAGTTGGTAGAGCAGGGGATTGAAAATCCCCGTGTCGGCGGTTCGATTCCGTCCTCGGCCACCACGTTCGACAGCCTGCAGAAATGCGGGTCTTTTTTCGGGAATCGCAGTTGATCGTGATTGCCACACAGTTTGGCCGAGTAGCTCAGTTGGTAGAGCAGGGGATTGAAAATCCCCGTGTCGGCGGTTCGATTCCGTCTTCGGCCACCATCTTTCGAGACCTGCAGAAATGCGGGTCTTTTTTTTGTCCGTGCTTCGCGCACTGCACAAGTTGCGGATGCGGCGCCTGCGCACACGCCCGGTTGACGAAACATTTACACCGGCATGCGCGGCGGCACCTACGCTCCAGACTCCTGCCTGGAGCCTAACGATGCATCTGCGCCCTGCCCTGCTCGCCTGCCTGCTGCTGGCCGCCTTCCCGGTGATCGCCACTGAACCTGTGCGCGCGGTCGAGCGCCTGGACATCGATCGCTACGCCGGCCAGTGGCACGAGATTGCGCATCTTCCGGTTTCGTTCCAGAAGCAATGCGTGGGCGATATCACCGCCAACTACGGGCTGCGCCGCGATGGCCGCATCAGCGTCACCAATACCTGCCGCAACGGCGACGGAGAACGTGTGGTTGCTGAAGGCGTAGCACGCCCGGTCGCCGGCCATCCCGGCCAGTTGCAGGTGCGCTTCGTGCCGGACTGGCTGAGCTGGGTGCCGCTGGTCTGGGCCGACTACTGGGTCCTGGCCCTGGACCCGGACTATCAGTGGGCGTTGGTCGGTGAACCGGACCGCAAGTACCTGTGGATTCTCTCGCGCCTGCCGGAAATGGATCGCGCCCGGTTCGAACAGCTGAAAGAAAAAGCCGAAGCCATGGGCTACGACCTCGGCCCACTGCGCCTGATGGCCCCGATTCGCGATACACCCGCCGACTGAACCTCCCCGCATCCGGCGCACCACGCGCGCGCCATCCGGCGCCGCGCACGCCCGGCCGCCATCTTCACGCGCTACCCTCTGCGACGGGTCGCCACAGGCGATCCAAACGACCATACGCCGTAGTATGCTTATCCAACGCACCCCTTCAGAGGAACTGCGCCCATGCTCCACCGTTTCCGTATCGCCTTGATCGTCCTGTGCACCCTCGCCCTTGTTGCCTGCAACAACGGCATCGTCAAGCGTGTTTCGGAACCGGCGGCCAGCCTCCAGCAGCTGACCGTGCGCGCCGACGGCAACTGGACCGTGGCCCTGCGCCTGCAGAACTACAGCTCCATGCCCATGACCTTCGATGACGTCGCGCTGGCACTGACCGTCGGCGACAGCGACGCCGGCACCCTGCAGGCCAAGCCGGGCATCTCCATTGGCGGCACCTCAGCCGATGTCATCAATGTTGACCTCGTGCCCAGCTCGGCCGCACGCCTGGTGGTGGCCGACGCGCTGGCCAGCAACCGCACCCTGGCTTACGGCCTGAAGGGAACGGTGGCGGCCACGCCGCAGGAAAAGAAGCAGCGCAGCTTCGATATCAGCAGCCGCAGCACCCTCAACCAGGCGCCCGGCCTGCCGGGCGTGCTGCGCTGATTTCCACCTTCCGTCGCGGCGCCTGGCGCCACTCTCCCTGCCCTGATCAAACCGAGACGTACCGATGAGCAGCTACACCGCCCCGCTTTCCGACCTCCGTTTCGCCCTGCACGATGTGCTCAAGGTCGAACCCCTGTTCGCCCGCCTGGGCTTCACCGACGCCACCGCCGACGTGGTCGATGCCGTGCTGGAGGAAGCCGGCCGCTTCAGCGCCACCGTGCTGGCCCCGCTCAACAGCGTCGGCGACGAGATCGGCTGCGTGCTCGACCAGGCCACCGGTGAAGTGACCACCCCGCCCGGCTTCAAGCAGGCCTACGACCAGTTCGTCGATGGCGGCTGGACCGGCCTGACCGCCTCGCCGGAACTGGGTGGGCAGGGCCTGCCGCACACCCTGGGCGTGCCGCTCAACGAAATGATCAACGCCGCCAACCTGGCGTGGGGCAACTTCCCGCTGCTCTCGCACGGCGCCATCGAAGCGCTGAAGCAGCACGGCGAAGCCTGGCAGCACGAGGCCTTCCTCAAGCCGCTGATCGAAGGCCGCTGGACCGGCACCATGTGCCTGACCGAACCGCACTGCGGCACCGACCTGGGCCTGCTGAAGACCAAGGCCGAGCCGAATGCCGATGGCAGCTACGCGATCACCGGCACCAAGATCTTCATCACCGCCGGCGAGCACGACCTGACCGGCAACATCGTGCACCTGGTGCTGGCCAAGCTGCCCGACGCCCCTCCGGGCGCCAAGGGCATCTCGCTGTTCGTCACCCCCAAGTTCAAGGTCGACCGCGAAGGTAACGTCGGCGAGCGCAACGCACTGCGCTGCGGCTCGATCGAGCACAAGATGGGCATCAAGGGGTCGGTCACCTGCGTGATGAACTTCGATGGCGCACAGGGCTACCTGGTCGGCCAGCCGCACAAGGGCCTGCAGGCGATGTTCACCATGATGAACACCGCGCGCCTGGGCGTTGGCCTGCAGGGCATCGGCCTGTCCGAGCGCGCCTACCAGAACGCACTGAAGTACAGCCGTGAGCGCCTGCAGTCGCGCGCCCTGAGTGGCGCCAGGTTCCCGGACAAGCCGGCCGACCCGATCCTGGTCCACCCGGATGTGCGACGCATGCTGCTGACGGTGAAGTCGCTGGTCGAAGGCAGCCGCCTGCTGGCGCTGCACGCTGCCACCCTGATCGACATTGCCCACCATGCCGGCGATGCCGCCGAGCGCGAGCGCGCCGACACCCTGGTGAGCTTCCTCACGCCCATCTCGAAGGCCTGCCAGACCGAATGGGGCATCGAGAACACCTACAACGCCCTGCAGTGCTTCGGTGGCCACGGCTACATCCGCGAACACGGCATGGAACAGCTGGCCCGCGATGCGCGCATCACCACGCTGTATGAAGGCACCACCGGCATCCAGGCGCTGGACCTGATCGGCCGCAAGACCGCCTCCAGCCAGGGCGCCGGCCTGAAGCTGATGCTGGCCGAGATCGAAGCCTTCGCCAAGGAACACGAGGGCAACGAAGCGCTGGCCGAGTTCATTGGCCCGCTGCGCGCCAAGGCCGCCGAATGGGGCAAGCTGACCCTGGACGTGCTGCAGCGCGCGGCCGCCAACCCGGACGAACTGGGTGCGGCCAGCTACGACTACCTGTTCTATTCGGGATACGTGGTGCTGGCCTACTGGTGGGCCCGCAGCGTCGCCGCCGCCGATGCCAGCGCGCACGGCGCCGCCTTCGCCCAGGGCAAGCGCGAGACCGCGCGGTTCTACTTCGCCCGCGTGCTGCCGCGCACGCTCAGCCATGCCGCCGCCATCCAGGCCGGCGCCGCCCCGCTGATGGCGATGGACGACGAGCGCTTCGGCGCCTGAGCCGGGCTGCCGCCCGGCACCCGCGGTAGTGCCGGCCGCGGGCCGGCAACCGCAAAGCAACAGCTGGATCCCGGTGGATGGCGGGGCGGTGTGGGCTGGCAGGACACGCCGTAAACCCCGCTCCGCGGTCCGGCCCAGCCGCTGGCGGCTGGGCGTTCGGGCGCTTGCGAAGCAGTGCTTCGCAAGCAAAGCGCCCTCACCCCTGGGGGCTCGATGGCGCCTTGCTCGTGTGCGCTGTCCTGCGCACACGGCAAGACCGGGGTTGGGGCGTCCTGCCCAACCCGCCCGAGGCATGCCTCGGGCCCATGGCGCCAACGGTCCTGCCAACCCACACCGCCCCGCCTCTGACAGTTCCCCGCGATCTGCGTAAATCCACGCCCCGCGTGGATGAAAACCACCGAAATCCATCTGGAGAAAAGCCCCCCTTTGTTAAGGGGGGCGCGCCGATGGCGCAGGGGATAGGAGAAATGCGTGGGCATCCCAACCCGCCATCGGCGGGCTGGGATGCGGAATGCGCGGACCTGAATCTTGCGATTTGGGTTTCGCCCACAGGGCGATACCCAAATCGCAATGATTCAGGTATAAGCTGTTCTCCCGATGGAGACAGACACTACACGCTTGGGTCTGATCGAAGCCGGAGCTCCGCTTTCTGCTCCGGGCGCCGAAGCATCGCCCAACGCCACGACGCTGCATCGCCCCGGTTCGGTCCGGCTGCTCTCGCTTGATGCCCACGGACGCGTACTGGACTGGATCACCTGGCAGGACGCAGCCTGCCTCTACGCCCGCGAAGCGGTTGCCTGGACGCTGGGCGATCCCTGCCTGCACATCCACGGCGGTACCAACCGCTTCAGCGGCCTGCAGAGCGGCATGGACCTGCACCCGATCATTGCCGCCCGCGGCCACGCCCGCTCCCGCGCGATCGATCCGACACCGAACCTGACCAACCCGGCCCTGTTCGCCCGCGACGCCCATCTGTGCATGTACTGCGGCCAGCAGTTCAACCGCCCCACGCTCACCCGCGACCACGTCGTGCCGCTGTCCAAGGGCGGCCTGGATTGCTGGGAAAACGTGGTCACCGCCTGCTTCCACTGCAATTCGCGCAAGAGCGACCGCACCCCGCAGCAGGCCGGCATGCCCCTGCTGGCAGTCCCCTACCGGCCCAGCTGGATCGAGCACCTGATCCTGTCCAACCGCAACATCCTGGCCGACCAGATGGCCTTCCTGAAGGCGCAATTGCCCAAGCGGTCGAAACTGAGCACCTGAACGCCCGAAAATGCAACCCTCACCGTCCTGTCACGGGCGGCGGCGTTTGCTTGCCCCACCCCCGTTTGAGGGCGAAAATGGGCGTTCAGAAAAAGTGCGAACATGATGATCGACTCTGCCCGCTATCCCCGCCTCGCGCGCATCCAGACTCCGGATGACCTTCGCACGTTCGACGAATCCGAATTGAGGGCGGTCGCCGACGAACTGCGCGCCTACCTCATCGAATCGGTGGGCAAGAGCGGCGGCCACTTCGCCGCCGGCCTGGGCGTGATCGAGCTCACCGTGGCCCTGCACTACCTCTACCAGACTCCGGTCGATCAGCTGGTCTGGGACGTGGGTCACCAGACCTACCCGCACAAGATCCTGACTGGCCGCCGCGACGAGATCCATACCGTCAAGCAGAAGGACGGCGTCGCGCCGTTCCCGAAGCGCGAGGAAAGCGAGTACGACACCTTCGGCGTCGGCCACTCCTCGACCTCGATCTCGGCGGCACTGGGCATGGCCATCGCCCGCCAGTCCGAAGGCGACGACCGCAAGATCGTGGCCGTGATCGGTGACGGCGCGATGACCGCCGGCATGGCGTTCGAAGCGCTGATGCATGCCGGCGGCATGGAGCCGGAACCGAACCTGCTGGTGATCCTCAACGACAACAACATGTCGATCTCCGAGGCGGTCGGCGGCCTGACCAAGATGCTCGGCCGTGCTACCGGCAGCCGCACGCTCAATGCGCTGCGCGAAGGCGGCAAGAAGATCCTCGGTGACAAGAAGAACAACCCGGCGCGCTTCGTGAAGCGCTGGGAAGAACACTGGAAGGGCATGTTCGTGCCGTCCACGATGTTCGAGGAAATGGGTTTCCACTACACCGGCCCGATCGACGGCCACGACATGCCCGCCCTGCTGTCCACGCTGAAGACGCTGCGCGCCTCCAAGGGCCCGAAGCTGCTGCACGTGATGACGACAAAGGGCAAGGGCTACGAGCCGGCTGAAGGCGATCAGATCGGCTACCACGCGGTGGGTCCGTTCGATCCGGACAAGGGCCTGGTGGCCAAGGCCGGTGCCAAGAAGCCGACCTACACCGATGTGTTCAGCGACTGGCTGTGCGATGCCGCCGCCGCCGAACCGCGCCTGTACGGCATCACCCCCGCGATGCGCGAAGGCTCCGGCCTGGTGCGTTTCAGCAAGGAATACCCGCAGCGCTACTTCGACGTGGCCATTGCCGAACAGCACGCGGTCACCCTCGCCGCCGGCATGGCGACCCAGGGGGGCAAGCCGGTGGTGGCGATCTACTCGACCTTCCTGCAGCGCGCGTACGACCAGTTGGTGCATGACGTGGCCATCCAGGACCTGGATGTGCTGTTCGCGATCGACCGCGCCGGCGTGGTCGGCCCGGACGGCGCGACCCATGCCGGCAACCTCGACCTGAGCTTCCTGCGTTGCGTGCCGAACATGGTGGTGATGGCCCCCTCCAACGAAGCAGAATGCCGGCAGATGCTCAGCACCGGCCTGCAGCACCCCGGCCCGGCAGCCGTGCGTTATCCGCGTGGCACCGGCACCGGCGTGGCTGCCGGCACCGACCTGTCCACCCTGCCGATCGGCAAGGGCGAGCTGCGCCTGCAGGGCAGCCGCATCGCCCTGCTGGCCTTCGGCAGCACGGTGGCCGCCGCCGAGCAGGTCGGCCGCGAACTGGGCCTGAGCGTGGTCAACATGCGTTTCATCAAGCCGCTGGACCGCGAGCTGTTGCTGGCTGTGGCCGCCCAGCACGAGGGCCTGGTGACGATCGAAGACAACGTGGTGGCCGGTGGCGCCGGCTCCGGCGTCGGTGAGCTGCTCAACGCCGAAGGCGTGCTGCGCCCCATCCTGCACCTGGGCCTGCCCGACAGCTACCAGCACCACGCCAGCCGTGAAGACCTGCTGGCCGAAGCCGGTATCGATGCTGCGGGCATCCGCGCGGCGGTACTCAAGCGCTGGCCGCAGCTGGCCGCCGGCACACCGCCGCTCAGCGCGGCCGGCTGAGGCCGATTGCCAATCCGTGGATCCACGCATGGCGTGGATCTACTGCGGAACAGAGGCGCAGACCCACGCCAGATGCAAAGTAGATCGACGCCATGCGTGGATAGCGGGGTCCCAGAACCGGATCTGGCCGGAAGCCCCAACCCTCAGCCGTAGCTGACCGCTTCCACGAAGGCGCCGCTGGCTTCCACCCGCACCGCAGCGCGCTGCCCGGTGTCGACGAAGTGGAGACGTGCAAGGGTCTCGGCGAAATCATAGGCTCTGGCACCGTCGCGGAACTCGATCGGTTCGGGCCGGTCCGGGTGCAGCACGCGCCATTGGCGTTGCTCGCATTGCAGGCGGATCAACATGCAGCTCACTCCTTGAGGCAGCGTATCGACGGTGGCGGGATGGGCGTGCCGGTTACGGCAGACTTCATCGCGACGGATCAGGGGCACACAGGGGTGCCCTGATTCGCAGAAGATACGACGTTCAAAATGTGAGCTGTATCAGATTATTCTGATTTTCGAGGGGTGCGCTCAATTCACCTGGAACTGCGCCCGGCAGCCGTCGCTGACCCAGATGCCACGGCGGTCCCAGCCCCAGGTCTGGCCTTCGATGCAGGCACTGCGTGAATCCTGGCGGACCAGGCGCACGCCACGGCGGATGCGGGCATCGCAGTATTCCTGGCGGTGACCGTTGGAATGGCAGGTGATCACCTCGCCCCCGCCCCAGCCATTGCCACCATTGCCCCAGCCGTTGCCATGGCCACCACCCCAGCCACCGCCGCGGCGGTACTCGCCGACGAACTCGGCACGGCAGCCCTGGGTGACCCAGACGCCGTAGCGCGATTGCCCCCAGGTCTCGCCTTCCACGCACGGCGAGCCAGACAACTGGCGGATCATCCGGGCACGGCCTTCCAGGCGGCATTCATTGCTGCGGTTCTTGATCGATTCGCAGCGTACGATGCCGCCGCCGTCGCGACCGCCATAGCGATCGTCGTCATAACCGTAGCCATAGCTCTGCGCCTGCGCGCCGCCTGCGGCGGCCAACATCGGCAGCAGCGTGCAGGCCAACGTGCGCCAGGTGAGTGCCTTGCCCATCGGAATCTCCACATGAATACGATGGCGCAAGCATCCGGGATTCGCGGCCCGGCGGACAGGGGGCGCCCCCAAGGCGGTTCTTTCCCCATTCAAACAGCTCAACCGTGGCTGACTGCACCTCGGCCAGGTGGTGTCAACGTCCGAAGTGGAGTGCGTCCACGGAATTGCCAAGCGCCTCGACCCGTACCGTGCTGCACTGGCCGGTGCGGCGGTGGTGCTCCTGGGCCCGCGCTGCGGCGACATCGAAGGCCTCGGCGCCCCGTGCATAACGGGTTGCGTCATGCGCCTGCGGGTCCAGTACGGACCAGTGCCGGGCATTGCATTGAACGGTAATGACCATTGGAGACTCCTGCGGAATGGGTCAAGCCGGCGACGGAAGGCCCTGAGCACCGGTACCCCAGCAGGCTAGCGATCGCCTCCGGGATGGCCCATCAGATTTGTACGAAAATGCCGCGCCGCGCTGTCAGGCTCCCCGCCATCACATCCCTGAGGCCGTTTAGTGAGTCCCCTTTCGTGACCCTTGTCACGGAGTTGGCGGAGCTTCACACTACCGTCACCAACAGGGGCCCCTTCCACATGCGCACCTTCTTCTCGCAGCAGCGTTGGACGCTGCTGAAGTTCTACTTCGTGGCCAGCTACCTCGTGCTGATCGAGGAACTGATCCGCGCCGCCATGCACTGAGCGCTTGCTGCAGGGCTATTTGCGGCAGACACTGTCGCTTTAGGCACGGAGCCCGCCCGATGAAAGCGCTTCTTCTGATTCCAGCCCTGCTGGTGCTGTCCGCCTGTGCCAACCAGCATCAGGCCGCTGCGCGTGCCGATACGGCGGCCACTTCGCCTGCCACGCCGAAGGTCGGTGGCGACCGCGATGCCCACGGTTGCATCGGTTCGGCCGGCTACCAGTGGTGCGAGCACAGCCAGCGTTGCGAACGTCCGTGGGAACTGGCGCAGGCACAGGGTCTGGCCAACACCGCCGAAGCCATCGATGCCTACTGCGCGAAGCCGGCCAGCCCGGCGCGCAAGTGAGTCGCGCCGCCCATGGCTGAGCTGAGTCCGCTACCCACCCTGGCCCCGGGCCGCTACCGCCACTTCAAGGGCGGCGAGTACGAAGTGCTCGACATCGTCCGCAGCAGTGAGACCCTGCAGCCGATGGTGCTGTACCGCGCGCTGTATGGCGAAGGTGGCCTGTGGGTACGCCCGTACGCCATGTTCGTCGAGCAGGTGCCGGGCGAGCACGGACCGCAACCGCGTTTCGCCCGCATCGACGCATGATGGCTCCGCTGCCGGCCTTGGCCGGCAGCGCGCGGCAACGCGGTGGGCCTGCGCTACAGTCGTACCGTCCAGTCGGTTTCTTCCCGCCACGCCGGTATCCGCTCCTGTTCGCGCTGCAAGGCAGCCGACCGCGTGCGCCAATCACTGCTGCGGGCCACCATCGAAGTAGCCTGCCGTAATGGCTTGGCTGCTGGTGGATGAAGCCACCGGCGCGCTGATCGGCGATTTCGAAGCGCGGGCAACCCGATGGAACCAGCGCTGCCTGCGCTTGACGTCCTGGAAGCGTGCGATGCTGGCCGAATCCTGGCGACGCCAACGGTACGCGGCGCGCTGCACGCTGCCAATGGCTTCTGGGCCACGGCCTACCCGCTGGACGCGCAGGAACGTGCCAGCGCATTGACCATGGCCGAACAGGCGCTGAAACTGAGCGCAATGAGCTGGAGCGGTCAATGAATTCCTATCTCTACCTTGCCGCTGCCATCGTGCTGGAAGTGATTGCCACATCACTGCTGAAGGCGTCCGACGGCATGAGCCGGCTGGCGCCGACACTGGGCGCACTGGTCGGCTATGGACTGTGCTTCTACCTGTTGTCGATGACCATGAAGTCGATCCCGACCGGCATCGCCTACGCGATCTGGTCCGGCGTCGGCATCGTGCTGATCTCGCTGATCGGGCTGGTGGTGTTCAAGCAGCGCCTGGATGCACCCGCGCTGATCGGCATCGGCCTGATCTGCGCCGGTGTACTCGTGATCAACCTGTTTTCGCGCAGCAGCGCGCACTGAGCACGCTGCTGCGCGATCAACGCTAGCTGACCTTCTTGGCCACGGTCATGCCGAGCAGGAACAGCACCACGGCGATGATGATGCCGGCCCAGAACAGGAACTTGGCGATGCCGACCGAGGCACCGGCGATGCCACCGAAGCCGAGCACGCCTGCGATCACACCGATGATGGCGAAGATGATGGCCCACTTGATCATGTCAAACCTTTCCCTGCGGGGACTGCGTACTGGATGATCAGGCTAGGCCGTCACCGATGCGGCAGTCGTGAACAGGCCGCGTGCGCGGCGTGAATCAGCGCGGACGAAAGCGCAGCAGCGCGACGGCAAACGCCAGGAACACGCTACCGACCAACCGCTCGAACCAGCGTCGCGCAAAGGGTTCGGCCAGCCAGCGGCGCAGGCCATGGCCACCGGCTGCATACATCACGTACCAGAACAGTTCGCAAGCGGCGAAGGTGGCCACCAGCACGCTGTACTGAAACGCCTGGCCACGTGACGGGTCAACGAACTGCGGCAGGAACGCCGCCGCGAACAGCAGCAGCTTGGGATTGCTCAGGCCCACCAGAAGGCCACCACGGAACACGGTCCAGGCACCAAGCGTCGGCATCATCGGCAGTGCGGCATCCACCGTCACCGTAGGCGCGGGACGGCAGCTGTCGCGCCATGCCTTCAGGCCCAGCCAGGCCAGGTAGGCCACGCCCAGATAGCGCAGCACTTCGAACAGCATCGGCGAGGAATGAAGCAATGCGCTCAGGCCAGCAGCGGACGCGGCCAGCACCAGCAGCATCGCCAGCAGGCAGCCGGCCATCGCCGGTACACTGCCGCGGAAGCCGAGTCCGACGCTGCGGCCGAGGATATGCAGCATGTTCGGCCCCGGCGTGCCACACAGAACGAACACCGTGGCGAGGAACCACCACCAGGTATGCAGGGCCATGGCGCACATCCACTTCAGAAGACCGTACCAGCATAGAGTGCGTCTGCAACGCGCGGCACATACAGCACAGCGTGGATGTGGTGGTTACAGAGGCAGGCTCAGGCCGCGTGCGCGTCGCGCCGTACCAGTACCTGGTCGATCAGGCCCCATTCGCATGCCTGCTCGGCACTCATGAAACGATCGCGGTCCAGGGTCTGCTCGACCTCCTCGACACTGCGTCCGCAATGCTGCGCATACAGCCGGGTGATGCGCTGCTTGGTGCGCTGCATTTCCTCGGCGTGGATGAAGATGTCCGAAGCCTGGCCCTGTACCCCGCCCAGCGGCTGGTGCACGTGCAGGCTGGCATTGGCCAACGCCGCGCGGTGACCCGGCTCGCCGGCCATCAGCAGGAACGACCCCATCGACCGCGCGGTGCCCATGCACAGCGTATGCACCGGAGCAGAGATGTATTGCATCGTGTCGTACATCGCCAAGCCGCTGGAAATGACTCCGCCTGGCGAGTTGATGTACAGATGGATCGGCTTCTCCGGGTTTTCCGATTCCAGGAACAGCAGTTGCGCGCAGACCAGCGCCGATACGGTGTCATCGACTTCGCCGTTGAGAAAGATGATGCGCTCGCGCAGCAGCCGCGAGTAGATGTCATAGGAACGCTCGCCGCGCTCGCTGCGTTCCACCACCATCGGTACCAGCTGCATCCTGTCCCGCATGTGCCTGCTCCTTGTCCGGTGGGATTGAGGCGTCGCCTCACGCCGCGCGCATCATGGTGCGATGATCGTCGTTGGCGGCCAACGGCCGCAGCGCGCGCAGGTCGGTGAGCCGATGCACGATGGTCAGCACCGTTCCCCCGCCGTCATCCGCGCGCAGCCGGAAACACACCTGGCTGTGCAGATGCGGGGGATGCGCATCGCGCAGGTGGAACCCCAGCTCCCGCCCCTCCTCGCGCAGGCAAGGCTGCGGATCGGCAAGATCGGCCGCAGGCAACCAGCGCTCACGCAGCGCCGGGTCCAACAGTGCGCGCCAGACCCGTTCCGGTGGCGCTGGCAGCCACTGCTCCATCACCAACGCAGGAGCCGCTTCGTTCAGAACGTCGTCCATCAATCCATCTCCTTCAGCAGATCCTGCAAGGCATCCATACGCGCGGGCCAGTAGGCCCGGTAGCGCTGCAACCAGCGTCCGATGTGAGCCAGCCCGCGCGGATCGACCTCGTAGTAGACGAAGCGGCCTTGGCGCTGTTCGCTCACCAGCCCGGCATCGCGCAGCACCGCCAGGTGCTGGGACATCGCAGACTGGCTGATCGCCATGCCCTCGCGCAGCGCGCTGGCATGCTGCCCGCCCTCGGCCAGCTTTTCGAAGATGTGGCGGCGGGTGGGATCGGCCAGCGCTTTGAAGAGGGCGTTCTCGATCATGGTCAATACATTAGCAATCACTAATGTGTAGTGCAACTCCCGCATCGGCTGTGCTGCAATGACGGCTCCCCGGCATGGAGCTGTGCATGAAGACCCTTGGCCTGATCGGCGGCATGAGCTGGGAAAGCTCGGCGCAGTATTACCGGCTCATCAACGAGGACGTGCGGCAGCGCCTCGGTGGCGCACATTCGGCGCAGCTGCTGCTGTGGTCGGTGGACTTCGCCCCGATCAAGCAGCTGCAGAACGACGGCGACTGGGATGCACTGGGCGACCACATGGTTGAGGCCGCACGGCGCCTGCAGGCCGGTGGTGCCGAACTGCTGCTGGTCTGCACCAACACCATGCACCAACTGGCCGACCGCATCGAGGCGGCCTGCCCACTGCCACTGCTGCATATCGCCGACCCCACCGCCCAGGCCATCGTGCAGGCAGGCGCGCGAAAGGTGGGCCTGCTCGGCACCGCCTTCACCATGGAGCAGGACTTCTACCGCGGCCGGCTGCAGGATCGCTTCGGATTGGAGGTCCTGGTTCCCGAAGCCGATGATCGTCGCAGCGTGCACGACATCATCTACCAGGAACTGATCGCCGGCGTGGTCAGCGAACACTCACGACAGGTCTACGCCGGCGTGATCGAGAGACTGGTCGCGCGCGGCGCCGAGGCCATCATCCTCGGCTGTACCGAGATCATGCTGCTGGTACGGCCGGAGGACAGCACAGTGCCGCTGTTCGATACCACTGCACTGCATGCGCGGGCCGCCGTGGACGCGGCGCTGGCGTGAATCAATGCGCGCCGGAACGCGGAATCAGTCCGCGCCCTGCACTTCCAGCGCGGTGATCAGCCATTCGACCACCGCCTGGGAATCGCACAGGAAGAAGATGGCATCGCCGGAGCGCGCTTCGGTAAGCAGGCGATAGACCGTGATCGCCACCGCCGACTGGTTGGCGATGAACACTTCCGGGCTGCGCGGCCCTTCGCTGTGGCCGGCAACCGCGTGCAGCGCCTTGCGTGCGGCCACGGTCGCAACCGGGTCCGCGCTGCGGGTCAGTTCCGGCCCGCGCAGGCCCCAGGCAGTGAACACGTGCTTGCCCTTGAACGTGGTGTCCAGGACCCGCACCTCGGCGCTGCCTGCGTCGGCCGAGCGATGAATGACGGTACTGCTGATCAACGCAACCCCCTGTGGTCGTCGTGGTCCGCGCATCCTCCCGCACAGGCCGCCCGCACACCAGTGACGGCAGCCACAGGCTGCGCCGACAGGCGTGGAAGACATGTAAGAAGGTGTAAACCGATGCGATCGGATGTGCAGCGATGATACGGGATGTAAGCCTCTGCATGGGCCCGTGCGCACTACTAAATCCTTACTGAGCCACTTCCGGAACGATGCGTTCCGACGGCCCCGTGCTGGGTCATTCTTGCCGCCCGAATCCCCCGCTCGAGGCTCCCCATGACCCTTCGCCCGCTGCTGCCGATCACCGGTGCCGTCCTTGCCCTGCTGCTGGCCGCCACCGCCATGGCCGCCCAGGACCACGACACTGATCACATTCCAGCGCTGCGCTGCGAATCCCAGTTCAACAAGACCGAGCAATGCCCCATTGAGGGCCCGATGCGCCTGGCCAGGCAACTGTCGGTCACCCGCTGCGTGGAGAACCAGAACTGGGGCCAGAGCCGCCGCACGTTATGGGTGACCGACGGCTGCCGCGCCGAGTTCGTCGCCGACGGATACGGGCGCTGGCCGGGACGTGGCCGTGGCCGTGATCGCGACAACGAGGGTGAACGCCTGGTCTGCGAGTCCTACGAGAACAAGGACAAGGAGTGCCGCATCCGCGTCCGCCACGAGGTGCGGCTGGTCAAGCAGAAATCGGTGACGACCTGCATCGAGGACCGCAACTGGGGCTGGGACCGTCGCGGCGTGTGGGTCAGCGACGGCTGCCGTGCCGAGTTCCGGGTGTATTGACTGCCTGCCACGCGCTGGCTGCAACGCGTAGGCGTGCGTGCAAGGCGGAGTCGATAGACTATGGCCTGCATGGCAGGGAGCACGACATGGAACGATGGTATCTGGCGACGCTGCTGGCGTTGATCCTGCATCAGATCGACGCTGCGTTCTGGCAGGAATGGACCATGTTCCATGTGCCCGGCGGCATCCAGGGCTTCCTGCTGTTCAACCTGTTCGCAGTCGGCGCCGTGCTTTGGGGATATCGCCATACCCTGCTGGGCACCTCCACGGCGCGCGGCTATGCACTGGTTTGTGGTGCGCTCGGCATTGGCACGGCGCTGATCCACCTGGTGTTTGCCCTGCTCGGTCGCAATGAATTCCACCTGCCGCTGTCGATCATCGTCCTGCTCGCCTGTTTTGTATCGGGTGGCGGCCTGTTGCTGCAGCTCCGCCCGCGATAAGCCGGACGTCCCGTTCTCCGTGTCTGCGTAACGGCAGCCCCCAGGACGCGGATGCCTTGATCGCGCTCGACAGCGTGGCAGCCATTGATCCAGAGCGGATCATGCAGATTGGCAACTGCCTGGCACACGGCGGCCTGCAGGTCGCCGAGCAGGACGGCAGGGTCGTTGGCTACCTGGTCATGCATCACCACTTCTTCGGCGAGGCCTTCGTCGAGATGCTGATGGTATCGCGCGAACGGCGCGGCCAAGGCATCGGCACCGCACTGCTGCGGCACGCGATTGCACGGCGCGGTCGCGGCAAGCTGTTCACCTCGACCCATGCCTCCAACATCGGCATGCAGCGACTGCTCGTTGCGTCGGGCTTCATAGACAGCGGCATCGTGCACGGATTGGATGACGGCGACCCGGAGCTGATCTACCGCTTCGCTGAAGACTGATCATCGGCATCAGCAGCGCGTACAAAAAAGCCCACGCATTGCTGCGCAGGCTTCTTGATTCATCACAGTGGTCGGGACGGCCGGATTCGAACCGACGACCCTCTGCCCCCCAGGCAGATGCGCTACCAGGCTGCGCTACGCCCCGACTGATGCTGCGATGTGCCCGCCAGTGCGGCGGGCCGTGAAGTATAGCGGATTACGATGGAAATGGGATCAGCGGCGCAACAACTGCAGCACTTCTTCCAGCTCCATGCGCACCTGCTTGATGATCTGGTTGCTCAGCGCCGATTCCTCGCGGGCATCGGGGCCGTCCAGACGCAGGCGTGCACCACCGATGGTGTAGCCCTGTTCGTACAGCAGGCTGCGGATCTGCCGGACCATCAGCACGTCGTGGCGCTGGTAGTAGCGGCGGTTGCCTCGGCGCTTGGCCGGCTCAAGGCTGGGAAACTCGGTTTCCCAGTAGCGCAGGACGTGCGGCTTGACGTCGCACAGCTCGCTGACTTCACCGATGGTGAAGTAGCGCTTGGCCGGAATCGGCGGTAGTTCGCGGTTACTGCCCGGATCCAGCATAAGCTTCCACCCTCTCCTTGAGCTTCTGGCCCGGACGGAAGGTGACCACCGTACGGGCGGAAATCGGAATTTCCTCGCCGGTCTTGGGGTTGCGACCCGGGCGCTGGTTCTTGCGCCGCAGATCGAAATTACCGAAGCCCGACAGCTTCACCTGACGTCCCTGTTCCAATGCTTCACGCAGCACATCGAAAAACGCGTCGACGAATTCCTTGGCTTCCCGCTTGTTCAGACCGACTTCGTCGAACAGCTTTTCCGCCATCTCCGCCTTGGTCAATGCCATTGCCTGCTACCCCCGAGTGCTGCCCGCTCAGCCGCGGATCCGGGCGTGGTGTTCACGCTCGATGGCAGTGACCGCCTCGGCCACCACCGCTTCCACGTCGCGGTCCGTCAGAGTGCGCGACTTGTCCTGCAAAATCAAGCCCATAGCGAGACTCTTGAATCCCGGCTCGACGCCCTGGCCGACATAGCGGTCGAACAGGTTGAGGTCGCGCAGCAACGGGCCGGCGGCCTGGCGGACGGTCGCCGCCAGATCGGCCCAGGCCACCTGTTCAGGCACCAGGAATGCCAAGTCGCGGCGCACCGCCGGGAAGCGCGACAGTTCGCCGGCACGCGGCAGGCGGCGGGCGGTCAGCGGTTCCAGGTCCAGTTCGAAGGCGTAGACGTCGGCTTCGATGTCCATCGCCCTGGCCAGGCGCGGGTGAACCTGGCCGATCCAGCCGATCGCCACGCCATCGCGCAACACCTCGGCCGAACGCGCCGGGTGGCCGTAGTAGGCGCGGGTGGACGCACGGAACTCCAGCTGCGCGCCACTGGCGGCCGCCAGCGATTCCAGGTCACCCTTCAGGTCATGGAAATCGACCTTGCGGGTCGGCAGGCCCCACTGCACCGCCTGCGCATCACCGCAGACCGCAGCGGCCACGCGCGGGGTTTCCAGCGGTGCCGGCTGGCTTTCGCCAAGCGACGCATCTCCGGCCTGCCGGGCGAACACCCGACCCAGCTCGAACAGGCGCACGCGGCCGAGCTGGCGAGCGGCATTGCGGCCTAGGGTGGCAACCAGGCCCGGCAGCAGCGACGGGCGCATCACCGCCAGTTCGGCCGACAGCGGGTTGGCCAGCGGCACCAGAGCGTCGCGCAGGTGCCACTGGGCCAGCAGTGCGTCGTCGACGAAGGCGAAATTGACGGTTTCCTGCAGGTCGCGAGCGATCAGCTGGCGGCGCACGCTCAGCGCGTCCAGCTGGGTCTCGCTCGGCATCGCCACGCGCGAGGCACCGCCCGGCAGCGTGGTCGGGATCTGCTCGTAACCGTGGATGCGGGCCAGTTCTTCGATCAGGTCCTCTTCGATGGCGATATCGAAGCGGCGGCTCGGCGCGGTGACCTGCCAGCCGTCGGCGGTGGCGGCCACGTCCATGCCCAGCGCACGCAGGATGCGCTCGACTTCGGCATCGTCAATGGTGATGCCAAGCACGCGGGTGATGCGCGTGCGGCGCAGCACGATCGTGGCCGGCTGCGGCAGATCGGCCTCGCGCACAGCTTCGGTGACCGGCGCCGGGGTACCGCCGGCCAGGTCCAGCACCAGGCGGGTGGCGTACTCGATCGCGGTACGCGGCAGTGCCGGATCGACACCGCGCTCGAAGCGGTGGCCGGCATCGGTGTGCAGGCCCAGCTTGCGGCCACGGCCCATGATCGCGGCCGGCGCGAAGTGCGCGGCCTCCAGGAACACGGCGGTGGTCGCGTCGGTGACACGGGTGTCGAAGCCGCCCATCAGGCCGGCCAGGCCGACCGCACGATCGGCGTCGGTGACCACCAGGAAGCTGTCGTCCAGCGCGGCATCGCGGCCGTCCAGCAGCTTCAGCGTCTCGCCCGCGCGCGAACGGCGCACGGCAATGCTGCCCTGCAGGGTGGCCAGGTCGTAGGCATGCATCGGCTGGCCCAGTTCCAGCATCACGTACTGGGTGATGTCGACCAGCAGCGAGACCGGACGCACGCCACTGCGGCGCAGGCGCTCGGCCATCCACAGTGGGGTCTTGGCGGCAGCGTTGACGCCCTCGATCACACGGCCCAGATAACGCGGCGCTTCGGCGCCAGCGTCGAGCTGGATGGCCAGCTCACGGCTGCCGGCAGCCGGAATGGCGTCGGCGGCGAAATCCAGCACTTCACTGCGGGTAGCGGCGGCGACGTCGTAGGCGATGCCGCGCAGGCTGAAGCAGTCGGCGCGGTTCGGGGTCAGCTTGATTTCGATACTGGCGTCCGGCAGGCCCAGGTACTCGACCAGGGTCTGGCCGACCGGGGCGTCATCGGGCAGTTCCAGCAGGCCGGAGGCATCGTTGTCCAGGCCCAGCTCCTTGGCCGAGCACAGCATGCCGTTGGACTCGACGCCACGCAGCTTGGCCGGCTTGATCTTCAGCTCGCCGATCTGCGCACCGACCATCGCCAGTGGCGCGACCAGGCCCGCGCGGGCGTTCGGCGCACCGCAGACGATCTGCAGCAGCTCGCCCTGCCCGGCATCGACCTTGCACACCTGCAGGCGATCGGCTTCCGGGTGGCGCGCGGCCTCGACGATGCGTGCCACGACCACGTGATCGAGGCCTTCGCCCAGCGCGGATACTTCTTCCACTTCCAGGCCGATGGCGGTCAGCACCGCGCTCAGCTCATCGCGCGAGGCGGAGGTCGGGACGTGGCTGCGCAGCCAGTTTTCGGAGAATTTCATGGTGTCACCCTGGTGGGAGGCGTGCCTCCCGTTGCGGTTTTTGTGGTCGCCCAGCGCATGCGCAAGGAGGCGTCCATCCAGAAAGGCAGCCGAGCATGGCCCGGCTCTACACGGTTGCGGCTTACGCGAACTGCTTCAGGAACCGCACATCGTTCTCGAAGAACGCGCGCAGGTCGTTGACGCCGTAGCGCAGCATCGCGAAACGCTCCACGCCCATGCCGAAGGCAAAGCCGGTGTAACGCTCCGGATCGATGCCGACATTGCGCAGCACGTTCGGATGCACCATGCCGCAGCCGAGCACTTCCAGCCAGCGGGTGCTGCCATCGGGCTGCTGCCAGGCGATGTCCACTTCCGCACCCGGTTCGACGAACGGGAAGTAGCTGGGACGGAAGCGCATCTCGAAATCGCGCTCGAAGAACGCGCGCACGAATTCTGCCAGCGTGCCCTTCAGGTCGGCGAAGGTCGAGTGCTCGTCCACCAGCAGGCCTTCGACCTGATGGAACATCGGCGAATGGGTCTGGTCGCTGTCGCTGCGGTACACCTTGCCGGCAGCGATCATGCGCAGCGGCGGCGCGTGGTCGCCCATGTAGCGCACCTGCACACCGGAGGTATGCGTGCGCAGCAGGCGGCCGTCGCCGAAGTAGAAGGTGTCGTGCATGGCGCGCGCCGGGTGGTGCGGCGGGAAATTCAGCGCCTCGAAATTGTGCCAGTCATCCTCGATCTCCGGCCCTTCCGACAGCTCGTAGCCCAGCCGGCCGAAAATACCGGTGATGCGTTCCAGGGTACGGGTGATCGGATGCAGGCCAGCGCGGTCGCCATTGCGGCCCGGCAGGGTGATGTCGATGGCTTCGGCAGCCAGCCGCGCGTCCAGTGCGGCGTCTTCCAGCAGCGCCTTGCGCTCGGCCAGCGCACGGGTCAGTGTGTCGCGGGCCTGGTTGATCGCTTCACCGGCGGCCTTGCGCTCCTCGGCCGGCAGGGTACCGAGCTGCTTGAGCTGCGAGGTGATGCTGCCGCTCTTGCCAAGCAGGGCCACGCGCAGCTGTTCCAGCACGTCAGGGCTCTGTGCGGCGGCCACATCGGCCAGCGCCTGGGTGGTGAGGGATTGGATGTCGCTCATGGGGGGCCGGAACTCCAGTCGATCTGCCATCGCGATGCGCGAAGGGCCGACCCCTGTCGCCACCGCCGTCCCCGCGCTGCCGCTGTGGCCGCACCGGGACCCAAAAAAGAATGGGGAAGGACTTGCGCCCTTCCCCATGCATTGCCTTGACCTGACACCGTTCCGAGTGAACGGTTACGGCATCGGGAAGGACTTATGCCGCCAGCGCGCCCTTGGCCTTTTCGGCCAGCGCAGCAAAACCGGCTGCGTCGTGCACGGCGATGTCAGCCAGGACCTTGCGATCCAGGGTGATGCCGGCCTTCAGCAGGCCGTTCATGAAGCGGCTGTAGCTCAGGCCGTTGATGCGGGCAGCCGCATTGATGCGGGTGATCCACAGCGAACGGAAGTTGCGCTTCTTCTGCTTACGGCCGATGTAGGCGTACTGCTGTGCCTTGATGACCGCCTGCTTGGCAACGCGGAAGACCTTGCGACGGGCGTTGTAGTAGCCCTTGGCGAGATCCAGAATCTTCTTGTGGCGGCGACGCGCCTGTACGCCACGCTTAACTCGTGCCATTTTTCAGTTCCTCAGAGGTAAGGGAGCATGCGGTCCAGACGGCCTGCGTCTTCTGCACGGACATGGCCCGTCTGACGCAGATTACGCTTACGCTTGGTCGCTTTCTTCGTGAGGATGTGGCTACGGTTGGCGTGGCCGCACTTGTACTTGCCCGAGGCGGTCTTGCGGAAACGCTTGGCCGCTGCCCGGTTGGTCTTGATCTTGGGCATTGCAATGTCCTTGATGGGATTTGACCCTGGTTTCTGACTGATCTGGCGGCGGCCTGGGCCGCTCTTTCCGTCCTGCCATGATCGGCGTACGACCCGTCCTGGGTGGGTCGAGCCGGGCATGATACAGGCAAAACGGCCCTGCCACCAGCCCCTGCCCGCCTTTCATCCGCAACCCGCCGGCCCGCCACAAAAGCAAAGGGACGCCAGCGGCGCCCCCTTACCCTGAACCATTCAGCCAGGCGCCCCGAAAGGCAGCCCGTCAGGCCTCAGGTCTTCTTCTTCGGCGCGATCATCATGACCATCTGACGCCCTTCCAGGCGCGGACGGGATTCAATGACGATGTCCTCGCCCAGATCGGCCTCGATCCGGTTGGCCATTTCGCGGCCCAGCTCCTGGTGGCTCATTTCACGGCCACGGAAGCGGATGTTGACCTTGATCTTGTCACCATCTTCGAGGAACCCGCGCATCTTGCGCAGCTTGATCTGGTAGTCGCCCTCGTCCGTGACCGGACGGAACTTCACTTCCTTGATCTCGACCTGCTTGGTCTTCTTCTTGGCCTCGCTGGCCTTCTTCTGCGCTTCGAACTTGAACTTGCCGAAGTCCATGATCTTGCAGACCGGCGGATCGGCCTGCGGCTGGATTTCGACCAGGTCCAGGCCTTCATCTTCGGCCATGGACAGCGCTTCGTCGCGCGACAACACGCCGATCATTTCTCCGTCACTGCCGATCACGCGGACGCGCGGCACACGGATTTCCTGATTCTTGCGGTTCTGTTTGTTGTCAGGGGTGCTGATATTACGTTCTCCCAAGGGTATCGAACCGGCCCGGGTGCCTGTGCCCCCGGACCGGACCTTTGCTTACGCGCCCTCGGCGTGGAGCCGCTCGATGAAGGCCTGCAGGCTCATGCTGCCCAGGTCTTCGCCAGAACGCGTACGCACCGCCACAGCCCCATTTTCCTTCTCGCGGTCACCGATGACCAGCAGGTAGGGCACGCGCTGCAACGTATGCTCGCGGATTTTATAGCCGATCTTCTCGTTACGCAAATCCGAGCTGACGCGGAAGCCTTGCTCCGCAAGGGTTTTGGTCACGCCCGAGACATAGTCGGCCTGGGCGTCGGTGATGTTGGCCACCACCACCTGGGTCGGCGCCAGCCAGGCCGGGAACTGGCCGGCATGGTGTTCGATCAGGATGCCCAGGAAACGCTCCATCGAGCCGACGATGGCCCGGTGCAGCATGACCGGGTGCTTCTTCTGGCTGTTCTCGTCCACGTACTCGGCGCCCAGGCGGCCCGGCATCATGAAGTCGACCTGCATCGTGCCCAGCTGCCAGGTACGGCCGATGGCATCCTTCAGGTGGTACTCGATCTTCGGGCCGTAGAAGGCGCCCTCGCCCGGCAGCTCCTGCCATTCCACGCCACAGGCGGTCAGCGCCGAGCGCAGCGCGCCTTCGGCCTTGTCCCAGGTGGCGTCGTCACCCAGGCGCGATTCCGGGCGCAGCGCGATCTTGATCTGGATCTCGTCGAAGCCGAAGTGCTGGTAGACCGCCAGCGCCTGCTGGTGGAAGGCGGTCACTTCCGACTCGATCTGGTTTTCCGTGCAGAACACGTGGCCGTCGTCCTGGGTGAAGCCACGCACGCGCAGGATGCCGTGCAGCGCGCCGGACGGCTCGTTGCGGTGGCACGACCCGAACTCGCCGTAGCGGATCGGCAGGTCGCGGTAGCTGTGCAGGCCCTGGTTGAACACCTGGATGTGGCCCGGGCAGTTCATCGGCTTGACCGCGTAAGTGCGTTTCTCCGATTCGGTGAAGAACATGTTGTCCTGGTAGTTGTCCCAGTGGCCGGACTTCTTCCACAGGCTCACGTCCAGAATCTGCGGGCAACGCACTTCGCCATAGCCGCTGTTGCGGTAGACCTTGCGCATGTACTGCTCCACCACCTGCCACAGCGCCCAGCCCTTCGGGTGCCAGAACACCAGGCCCGGGGCTTCTTCCTGCAGGTGGAACAGGTCCTGCTGCTTGCCAATGCGGCGGTGGTCGCGCATTTCGGCTTCTTCGATGCGCTTGATGTACGCCTCCAGCTGCTTCTTGTCGGCCCAGGCGGTGCCGTAGATGCGCTGCAGCTGCTCGTTCTGCGCGTCACCGCGCCAGTAGGCGCCGGAGATGCGGGTCAGCTTGAAGGCCTTCAGGAAGCGCGTGTTCGGCACGTGCGGGCCGCGGCACATGTCCACGTATTCCTGGTGGTAGTACATGCCCATCGCCTGGATGTCGTCGGCCATGTCCTCGATCAGGCGCAGCTTGTAGTCCTCGCCACGGGCCTTGAAGATCTCGACCACTTCGGCGCGCGGCGTCATCTTCTTGATGACGTCGTAGTCCTGGGCGATCAGTTCACCCATGCGCTTCTCGATCGCGGCCATGTCGTCCGGGGTGAACGGGCGCTCGGAATAGATGTCGTAGTAGAAGCCTTCGGCGATCACCGGACCGATCACCATCTTCACATCCGGGTACAGCTGCTTGACGGCGTGGCCGACCAGGTGGGCGCAGGAGTGGCGGATGATCTCCACGCCCTCCTCGTCCTTGGCGGTGATGATGCGCAGGCTGGCGTCGCGGTCGATGACGTCGCTGGCATCGACCAGCACGCCATCCACGGCACCGGCGATGGTGGCCTTGGCCAGGCCGGCGCCGATCGACTGGGCAACCTCCATGACGCTCACAGGGTTTTCGAATTCGCGGCGGCTGCCGTCGGGAAGGGTAATGTTGATCATCGCAGTGGCTTCGTGCGGGGCCCGCCGGGCGGGCTGGAAAGCGTTCCCGGGCCGTTGCCTGGGCAATAAAAAAGCGCCGCGAGGGCGCCTGGAACGCAGGGCCTTCGGGGGCAGGTCAACAGTGGGCGGTGGTAGTGCTCATGTCGCACGCTCGGCCGGCGCTGGGCGCGGGCCACCTTGTTCCAGTCAGGGGTTCTGCGATGATCTTAAACCAGCGCACCGGAAAGCCCAAGGGCCACCGTACGGCCCGCTGAATGAGCCGCGCTGGCGGCGTGAAAACGCAATGATTACCATGTGCGCGCAGCCCGCCCCGTGCCAGCCTGCCCGCTTTCCCCCAGGACCTCGTGATGCGCCACCCGCTTCGACCGGCTGCCGCCGGCCCCGCCCGTGCCCCGCGTTCGCCGACCCGCCGCCGCGCAGGCTGCCCGCGATGATCACCGTCGGCCTCTCCACGCTGGGTTTCTGCAGCCTGGGCATGCTGGCGGCAATGTTCTCGGCACTGGCCTTCTATGCGGCCTCGCCCCACTGCCGCTGGCCGCGCCTGCGCCGCGCCGGCCGCCTGGGCCGCCAGATCGGCCTGGTCGCCGCTGCCGCCGCGCTGTGGCTGTGGATGGCCGAGCTCGGCTTTGCCGCCGGCCTGGTGGCGATGTTGTGCACCTGGATGCTCGCGGCGATGCTGCTGCCGGCGCTGGCCGCCTGGCACCGACCGGGCACGGAGTTGCCCTGATGTGGGCGCGCGCCTTCGCCGGCATCATCGTCGGCTTCCTGCTTGCAGCCGCCGTTACCGGCCTGCTGGCCTGGCTTCCGCCGGGCCCTTGGCAGCGAGCGCTGGTACCTACCCTGATCGCCTTCATCCCGCTGTGGATGCTGGCCGCCCTGTGGGCGTTCAGCTTCCGCAGCGCGCTGCGCGCCTGGCTGGTGCTGGGCGGCAGCGCCGCCACCGGCTTCGTCGTGCTCGGGCTGCTGCGCCTGACCGGCGCGGTGCAATGAGATCCACGCCATGAAGTTCAGTTCGCAGACCCTGCGCACGTTCACCACCCTGCACACCTGGGTCGGCCTGGTGGCCGGCTTCGGCCTGTTCGTGGCTTTCTACGCAGGCTCGCTGACCCTGTTCCACCATGACCTGCCGCGGTGGCAGACACCGGGCGCCGCCACGGCACTCCCGGCCAGCCTGGATGACGCCCAGTACCTGCTGGAGGACGTGCTGGCGGCGCATCCGGAAGCGCGCCGCCACGTCGGCATGACCTTCCCCGGCACCGAACACCCGCAGCCTCTGGCGTACTGGCAGGCCGATGACGGCAGCTGGCGCTATGCGTGGCCGGGGCAGATCGCCGGCAGCCCCGCGCCGCCGCAGTCCGGACTGGCCGAACTGGTCAACGAACTGCACTACAGTCTCGGCCTGCCGGTGGCCGGCATCTACGTGATGGGCATCGTCAGCCTGCTGTATGGCATGGCGTTGCTGAGCGGCCTGGTGATCCACCTGCCCAGGCTGCTCGGCGACCTGTTTGCACTGCGGCCGGGTCGCAACCTGAAGCAGCTGTGGCAGGACGCGCACAACGTGGTCGGTGTGCTCAGCCTGCCCTTCCACCTGATGTTCGCGGTCACCGGCGCCCTGCTCTGCCTGGTGTTCGTGCAGATGGCCCTGCTCAACCCGCTGATCTACGACGGCAACGCGCTGCAGGCAGTACCGACTGCGATGGACACCGCGCCGGTGCGAAATGCCACTGGCATCCCGGCACCGCCGGGCAGCCTGCGCGTGCTGCATGCGCGCGCACTTGAAGTGGCCCGCGCACAGGGCGTGGCCAACTTCGAACCGGCCTATCTGAAGCTGGCCAATGGCGGCGATGCCAACGCGACGATCGAGATCACCGGCGAGGCCAGCGGCACCCTCGGCCCGCTTGGTGCCGTGGCATTGGACGTCGCCACCGGCAATCTGCTCGCGTCGCAGCTGCCGGGCCAGCGCGACGCCAACCACGCCACGCTCAGCGCCGCCTACGCGTTGCACTTCGGCGAATTCGGCAATGGCGTGGTGGTCTGGCTGTACTTCCTGCTCGGACTCGGCGGTGCGTTCCTGTTCTACTCCGGCAACCTGCTGTGGATCGAGTCGCGGCGCAAGCGTCGCCAGCCGCAACAGCCACGTGCCGGTGTGAACATGGCGCGGGCCACGGTCGGCGTGTGCATCGGCCTGTGCGTGGCGATCTCGATCGCGTTCGGCACCGCACTGGTGCTGGAGCGGCTGGCACCGTCGGCGGTCGACCACGGCATCCGCTGGGCCTGCTTCGGCAGTTGGGCGGCCTGCGCGCTATGGGCCACGCTGCGCCGCCCGGCGCAGGCCGCGCGCGAACTGCTGTGGGCGGCGGCGGTCAGTACCGCGCTGGTGCCGGTACTGCACGGCGCACTCAATGGTGACTGGCTGTGGCGCGCCGCCGCAGGGGGGCACTGGCCGCTGTTCTGGGTCGATGCCATCGCGCTGGCGATGGCCTTCGGCTTCGCGCGTCTGGCCGTGGCCAGCCAGCGTCGTGCCCGCAACGGCGATCCGAACAGCGTCTGGGCGAACTGAAGCGTGGCCGGGCATGGCCCGGCGCTACCGGAGCAGGTGCGCTTCGTCTAGGTAATGGCTGACTTCGATCAGGTTGCCATCCGGGTCGCGGAAGTACACCGATTCGATCGGACCCTGTGCGCCGGTGCGGGCCACCGGCCCCTCCTCCACCGCGACCGCCTGCGCCTGCAGGTGCACCAGCACATCGGCCGTGGCGGTACGCGTGACCAGGCACAGGTCGGCACTGCCCGGCGTGGGTCGTAACGCATGCGGCTGCAACGGGGCGCTGGCCGGATGCAGGTTGATCTTCTGCTGGCCGAACTGCAGCGCGGTGCGGCCCGCGCCGAAGCGCACGACCTGCATGCCGAGCACGCGCTGGTAGAAATCACAGCTGCGGTCGATGTCGGCGACGGTAAGGACCAGATGGTCCAGGCGTTCGAGATGGATCATGCCCGCAGCGTAACGCTGTGGGCATGGACATGCTGTGCGGGGTTGGGCCGATGGCGTTGCGGCATTGCGCCGGGCATCGCCTGATGCAGCTCAATCGCCGATGCGCGCTTTCTGCCAGGGGCCCAGCATGGCGTTGAGCAGGCTGGCCTGCTCGTCGTCGCCGGTCAGCTCCCACATGAACACGCCGGCCAGGCCCTGTTCGCGGGCGAACTGCGCACGCAGCCCGATCGAGCGCGGGTCTTCATAGCTGATGAAGACCTTCTGTTCGGCGTTGTACAGCCACGGGCTCTGCGCCTGCGGCTGCCAGTGCCTGGTCCAGCCCGGCTGGTCGAGATAGCGCGCCTTGATCACCCGCCAGTCGCCCGCATCGGCCGGTGCGCTGTAGGGCTGGTACAACCCATCCGGGGCATCGCCGGTGACCTTGAAGCCGCGCCCGTAGAACGGCACGCCCAGCACCAGCTTGTCGGCCGGTACGCCGTGGTCGCGGTAGAACTGCACGGCACCGGCCACGTTGTTCCAGCGCCGCAGTTCCGGCGCCAGCGGGTCGGCCGCCACCTCATGCAGCGGCGCGTTGAAGGTCGACACCGCCGAGAAGCCGGTGCCCATGTCGTAGCTCATCAGGTTGATGAAATCGAACACCTTGGCCAGCGCCGGCAGGTCGTAGCTCGCCGCCGGATCGTAGGGGCCATCGGTCTGCAGGCGACCGGCGGCCAGCGCGGCGGTCAGCAGCATCGACTGCCCCGTCCTGCGGCCGCGCGCATCGAGTGCCACGCGGAACGCCTGCGCGAGCCGGGTCAGATTGACGCGATCCTGCGGGCGATGCGCCAGCTCCTTCGGTCCGCCACTGACCGGGAACTCCCAATCGATGTCCACCCCGTCGAAACTGCCGGCATGGCGATCGAAGAACAGCGCCATGCACGAATCGACCAAGCGCTTGCGGCTGGCCTCGGTCAGCGCTGCATCGGAGAACCCACCGGCACCCCAGCCACCGATCGAAATCAGCGTGCGCAGGTGCGGATGCGCCTTCTTGAGTTCGGCCAGTGCGGCGAAATTCTTCGGCGCTTCCGCACCGATCGTGCAGCGCCCGTCCTCGATGGTGGAGAACGCATAGAACAGATGCGTCAGGCGCTCGGCTGGAATGCTCGAGACCGGATAGCGTTCGGCCGAGCCGCCCGGGTAGTAGGCGCCGAAGATCGGCGGCTGCGCGGGCGCCGCGTGCGCGGCGATGGGCAAGACACCGGCAATCAGCACGGCAAGGACGGCCACGGTCTGGCGGAACATGGAGATCTCCCGGTTCGAAGGCGCCGCCACGTTAGCAAACCGATGGGGCTGCGGTACGGGTATCGCGGCATGTCGTCCCATGGACAGGCGCGATCCGTGCAACCGAGACAGAACGATGGCCGCGTGGCGGCGATCATGCACTGCAGCAGGACATGCAGCGACCTGGATGAGCTTCTCTTCGCAACAACGAGGCAAAGAAAAAGCGGGCCGAAGCCCGCTTTTTCATTTGCGAAAGCGTGAGGACCAACGGTCCTCACCCACCGCACGATCAGCAGTACCGATTATTCGGCGCTGGCGCCTTCGCCTTCTTCGACTGCCTTCATCGACAGGCGGATACGGCCCTGCTTGTCGACTTCCAGCACCTTGACCTTGACCACATCGCCTTCCTTCAGCTTGTCGCCGACCTTCTCGACGCGCTCGCTGGAGATCTGCGAGACGTGGACCAGGCCATCCTTGCCCGGCAGGATGGTGACGAACGCACCGAAGTCCATGATCTTGGCGACCTTGCCTTCGTAGATGCGGCCCGGCTCGACGTCCGAGGTGATCTGCTCGATGCGGGCCTTGGCAGCCTGGGCAGCGATGGCGTTGACCGACGCGATGACGATGGTGCCGTCGTCCTGGATGTCGATCTGGGTGCCGGTTTCCTTGGTGATGGCCTGGATGGTCGAGCCGCCCTTGCCGATCACTTCGCGGATCTTGTCCGGGTGGATCTTGATGGTCAGCAGGCGCGGCGCGTAGTCCGACAGCTCTTCACGCGGAGCGGTCAGGCCGTGGGCCATCTCGCCCAGGATGTGCAGGCGGCCAGCCTTGGCCTGCTGCAGGGCCTGCTTCATGATTTCTTCGGTGATGCCTTCGATCTTGATGTCCATCTGCAGGGCGGAGATGCCCTCAGCGGTACCGGCCACCTTGAAGTCCATGTCGCCCAGGTGATCTTCGTCACCCAGGATGTCGGACAGGACCACGAAACGATCGCCTTCCTTGACCAGACCCATGGCGATACCGGCCACCGGGGCCTTCACCGGCACGCCGGCGTCCATCAGGGCCAGCGACGAGCCGCAGACCGAGGCCATCGACGAGGAACCGTTCGACTCGGTGATTTCCGAAACGACGCGGATGGTGTACGGGAAGGCTTCCAGCGACGGCATGACAGCCAGCACGCCGCGCTTGGCCAGACGACCGTGGCCGATTTCGCGGCGCTTCGGGCCCATCATGCGGCCGCACTCGCCCACCGAGAACGGAGGGAAGTTGTAGTGGAACAGGAAGTTTTCCTTGTACTCACCGGCAACGGCGTCGATGACCTGGCCATCACGGGCGGTGCCCAGGGTGATGGTCACGATGGCCTGGGTTTCGCCGCGGGTGAACAGCGAGGAACCGTGGGTACGCGGCAGCACGCCGGTCTTCACGGTGATCGGGCGGACGGTGTCCAGCGCACGGCCGTCGATGCGGACCTTGGTGTCCAGCACCGAGTCACGCATGGTGCGGTATTCCAGCTCGCCGAATTCCTTCGACAGCTCGGCCGGGTTCCAGCCTTCGGCGGCCACGCGACCCGCCAGGGCTTCGAATACGTCCTTCTTGATCGCCGAGATGGCGTCGCGGCGCTGCAGCTTGTCACGCACCTGGAAGGCTTCGCCCAGGCGCGGGCCGATGGCTTCCTTCAGGGCGGAGATCAGCGCGTCGTTCTTGGCCGGGGCTTCCCAGGTCGACGGCTTGGTGCCGGCTTCGACGGTCAGCTCGTTGATCGCGTTGATGACCTTCTGCATTTCGCGGTGACCGAAGGTCACGGCGCCCAGCATCACTTCTTCGGACAGCAGCGCGGCTTCGGATTCGACCATCAGCACGGCGTTGGAGGTACCGGCGACGACCAGTTCCAGCTGCGAGTCAGCCAGTTCGCTGACGGTCGGGTTCAGGATGTACTCGCCGTTCTTGTAACCGACCTTGGCAGCGCCGATCGGACCCATGAACGGGGTACCGGCCAGGGCCAGGGCAGCCGAGGCACCGATCAGGGCCGGGATGTCACCGTCCACGTCCGGGTTCAGCGACATCACCGTGGCGATGATCTGCACTTCGTTCTTGTAGTCCTCCGGGAACAGCGGGCGGATCGGACGGTCGATCAGGCGCGAGATCAGCGTTTCCTTCTCGGTCGCACGGCCTTCACGCTTGAAGAAACCACCCGGGATACGGCCGCCGGCGTAGAACTTTTCCTGATAATCGACGGTCAGCGGGAAGAAGTCCTGGCCTTCGCGCGCGCTCTTGGCGGCGACGGCGGTGACCAGCAGTACGGTGTCGTCCATCTTGACGATGACGGCACCGCTGGCCTGGCGGGCGACTTCGCCGGTCTCAAGCGTGACGGTGTGCTTGCCGTACTGGAAGGTTTTGGTGATTTTTGCCACGGAGGGTGTCCTTGGGGATGCTGTCTGCGAATTTGGACCGTCGGCGACCCTTGCCGCCAGCGGGTGACCGGATCGTTCCGGCCTGAATCGGGGATTGCGGTACTACAAAACAAAACCGCGGCGCATCGCTGCGCCGCGGGGAATTCGTTGCTTAGCGACGCAGGCCAAGCTTCTCGATCAGGGCCTTGTAACGCTCGACGTCCTTCTTCTTCAGGTAGTCGAGCAGGCTGCGACGGCGGTTGACCATCTGCAGCAGGCCGCGGCGGCTGTGGTGGTCCTTCTTGTGGGTCTTGAAGTGGCCGGTCAGCAGTTCGATGCGGGCGGTCAGCAGGGCCACCTGGACTTCCGGGGAGCCGGTGTCAGCGGCGCTGCGCTTGTTGTCTTCAATGACCTTCTGGGTGTCGATCGACATTTCTTTTTTCTCTGTGATGCGTGGCCGGCAGGAACGCGCTTCGCGCACCGCCAGGCTCGCCGTGGACTACGAGGATGAAACCTGCACGAGGCAGGCTGCCGGAAAACGGCCGCGAAATTGTAACGGCCAGGGGCTTCCGGGACAAGGACCGGGGCTGAACCGCCCTGGCCCCGGTCAGAGGTTGAAACGACGCTGCGGAGCCAGCAGGCCACTGCCATCGACCTGGCCCAGCCCCTGGACAGCATCGCCCGGACCGAACACCGCCACCAGGCCGTGGGGCCAGGACGGGTCGCGCTGGCGCTGGCCGACGCAGAAGCGATGGGTCTGGTCGGCATCGAGATCGACCCGCGGGTATTCAGCCAGGCCGGCCGCCAGCGGCAGCAGCAGCGCATCCATGGCCGCCTCGTCGCCGGCCTCGGCCATCGCCCGCAGCTGGTCCAGGGTGACCATCGCCGGTTCGCGGAACGGCTCCACCCAGAGCCGGCGCAGCGCACTGATGTGTGCGCCACATCCCAGCGCCTCGCCCAGATCGCGGGCCAGGCTGCGGATGTAGGTGCCCGAACCGCAGGTCACGCGCAGCCGCAAGCGCTCAGGCTGCTGCCCCAACACGTCGATGGCGCGCACCTGCACCTCGCGTTCCGGCGCCTCGATGACGTCACCGCGGCGGGCCTTCATATACAGCGGCTCACCACCCTGCTTCAGTGCCGAATAGACCGGGGCACGCTGGCGGATGTTGCCGGTCAGCGGCGCCAACGCGGCCTGCAGGGCCTCGGCACCGATCGCCGGTACCGGGCGCTGCAGCAGCACCTGGCCCTCGGAATCGTCGGTATCGGTCGTCTGGCCGAGCACGATCTCGGCATCGTAGGCCTTGGCCGACCCCAGCAGCAGCCCAGCGATCTTGGTCGCCTCGCCGAAGCACAGCGGCAGCAGACCGGTGGCCAGCGGGTCGAGGCTGCCGGTGTGGCCGCCCTTCTCGGCACGGAACAGGCGACGGGCCACCTGCAGGGCGGCGTTGGAGCTCATGCCGGTCGACTTGTCGAGCAGCAGGATGCCATCCAGGCGGCGGAACTGAATTCGGGTCGTGACAGATACGGGTAGCGCCGGGCCATGCCCGGCGAGCGCGAAGCGCGGCCAGCGTCCGGCCTCGCACGGTCAGAATGAAAAGACGCCGGGCATGGGCCCGGCGCTGGCTTATTCTTCGTCGCTCTCGCGACGCTTCTCCGCGGCCAGCGTATCGGGCAGGTCGCGCAGGAGGTTGTCGATATGCTCGCCACGATCGACCGAGTCGTCGTAGTGGAAATGCAGCTCCGGCACATGGCGCAGCTTCATCGCCCGGGCCAGGTCCATGCGCAGGCGGTAGCCCAGTTCCTTCAGGCCGGCCACCGCTTCCGCCGAACGCTCCGGCATCAGCGCGGTGACGAAGACCTTGGCCTGAGCCATGTCGCGGGTGATTTCCACGTCGGACACGCTCACCGAGGGCAACCCGTGCTCGCGCACGGCGTTGTGCACCAGGGTGCCGAGTTCGCGGCGCAGCTGGGCAGAGACACGGTCGGTTCGATGGAAAGTCTTGGGCACGAGGAGCTCTTGGTTCAGTTGTCGCCCGACCAACGGTCGGGCGCTACCTTTGATTCGATTGTCGCCCGGCCAACGGTCGGGCGCTATCTTTGATTCGATTGTCGCCCGGCCAACGGTCGGGCGCTACATCTACCATGGTACCCGACCGTTGGTCGGGTTCTACATCACGGTAGGGCCCGACCGTTGGTCGGGCCGCCTTGCAGCATTACAGGGTGCGCGGCACTTCGATACGCTCGAAGCACTCGATCTGGTCACCCGGCTTGACGTCGTTGTAGGCCTTCACCGCGATACCGCATTCGGTACCGTTGCGGACTTCCTCGACGTTCTCCTTGAAGCGACGCAGCGATTCCAGCTCGCCCTCGAAGATCACCACGCTGTCGCGCAGCACGCGGATCGGCTTGTTGCGCTTGACCACGCCCTCGATGACCATCGAGCCGGCAACAGCGCCCAGCTTGGAGCTGCGGAAGACGTCGCGGACCTCGGCGATACCGATGATCTCTTCGCGGATCTCCACGCCCAGCAGGCCGGAGGCCACCTGCTTCACCTGATCGATCACGTCATAGATGATCGAGAAGTAACGCAGGTCCACGCCGTTGGATTCGATGATGCGACGGGCCGAAGCATCCGCACGCACGTTGAAGCCGATGACGGTGGCCTTCGAAGCGGCCGCCGAGTTGGCGTCCGACTCGGTGATGCCGCCCACGCCGGAGTGGATCACGTTGATGCGGATGTCGTCGTTGGACAGCGCGACCAGTGCCTGGCTCAGGGCCTGCACCGAACCCTGCACGTCGGCCTTGATGACCAGGTTGAGGACCTGCTGGCCCTCGCCCTTGCCCAGGGTCGCCATGATGTCTTCCATGCGGCTGCCCGCGGTGGCGACCAGGCGCGATTCACGGCGCTTGGTCTCACGCTGCTGGGCAACGTCCTTGGCCAAGCGCTCGTCCTCGACGACCACGAAGTCGTCACCGGCTTCCGGCACGCCGGACAGGCCCAGGACCTGCACCGGGATGGACGGGCCGGCGAACTCCGGCTGCTTGCCGGTTTCGTCGAACAGCGCACGCACGCGGCCGTACTGGATGCCGCACACCAGGTAGTCGCCCTTCTTCAGGCGACCCTGCTGCACCAGCACGGTGGCGACCGGGCCACGGCCCTTGTCCAGCGACGATTCGATCACCACGCCCGAGGCCCGGCCTTCGTCGACCGCCTTCAGTTCCAGCAGTTCGGCCTGGATCGAGATGGCGTCCAGCAGGTCGTCGATGCCCAGGCCGGTCTTGGCCGAGATCTCCACCATCTGGGTGTCACCACCGAAGTCCTCGGCCACGACCTGCTCGGACAGCAGTTCGTTCTTGACCCGCATCGGGTCGGCGTCGGACTTGTCGATCTTGTTGATCGCCACGATCAGCGGCACACCCGCCGAACGGGCGTGCTGGATCGCTTCCTTGGTCTGCGGCATGACGCCGTCATCGGCAGCAACGACCAGCACCACGATGTCGGTCAGCTTGGCGCCGCGCGCACGCATCGAGGTGAACGCCGCGTGGCCCGGGGTATCCAGGAAGCTGATCACGCCCTTGGGCGTATCCACGTGGTAGGCACCGATGTGCTGGGTGATGCCGCCGGCTTCGCCGGTGGCAACCTTGGTGCGGCGGATGTAATCCAGCAGCGAGGTCTTGCCGTGGTCGACGTGGCCCATGATGGTGACCACCGGCGGACGCTGGGTGGCTTCGCCCTGGTTTTCACCGGCCGAGGCCAGCAGCGCGTCTTCGGCGTCGTTGTCGTTGGCACGGATCGCCTTGTGGCCGAGTTCTTCGGTCACCAGCGCGGCGGTGTCATGGTCGATGGACTGGGTGATGGTGGCCATCACGCCCATCTTGAACAGCGCCTTCACCACCTCGCCACCCTTCAGCGCAAGCTTCTGCGCCAGGTCGGCCACGGTAATGGTGTCGCCGATCGCCACTTCACGCACCACCGGTGCGGTCGGACGTTCGAACGCGTGCGGGCCGGCGTTGTTGCCACTACGCGACATGTCGCGACGGCCACCGGCCTGGTTGCGGCCGCCCGGACGACCACGGGTGTTGCTGTTGTTGCTGTTGCCACGACGCGCACGATCGGCCGCAGACAGGTGCATCTGGCCGGCGAAACGATCACCCGGGCCACGCTCGTTGCGCGGCGCGCTGCGGTTGTTGCGGTCGTCGTTGCGCGGCGGCGGCGCACTGCGCGGCGCAGCCGGGGCTGTCGCCGGGGCGCGCGGCGGGCGCGGCGCGGTTTCGTCGATCGGAGCACGCTTGGGCTTGCTGGCAGCCAGCGTCTCGGCCGCCTTGGCGGCAGCCGCAGCCTCCTCGGCGGCCTTCTTCTCGGCCTCGGCGCGTTCCTTGGCGGCGGCCTCTTCCTCGCGGGCACGGACGATGGCTTCGTCGCGCAGACGATCCTTTTCGGCCAGCGCCTGCTGTTCGGCGAGGTTGCGCGCACGCGACTCTTCCAGCTTGCGCAGGATGTCGGCGCGCTCTTCGTCCGGCGTCATGGCGCGAGCACCATCCTTGACGTAGGTACGCTTCTGGCGCACCTCGACATTCACGGTCGTCTTGCTGCGACCGGAACTGACCGTCACTTCCTGCTGTTTCCGGCGGTTGAGCGTGATCTTCTTTGCAGACTGATCCGTCTCTTCCGGGGCCTGCTCGGGCTTGCCGTGCGAACGACGAAGGAAGCCCAGGAGCTTCACCTTCTCGGTACTGGTCACGACCTGGTCGGGACCGCTGAACTTCATGCCGGCACCGGCCAGCTGTTCCAGCAGTTTTTCGACCGGCGTGTTGACCAGTTCGGCAAGCTTGCGGATGGTGGTTTGCTGCGACATTCGGATCCTATGATCTTGTGGGCGCCCCCCCGCATCTGGAGGTGGCGCGGATTCTACGCCCTGAGCGGCTCAGGGCCCTGTTCATTGCCGGCTCATTCGCCGCGTTCCAGTCGGGCGATCTCCTCGGCACGCGCGGCCAGGATCAGCGCCGCAGCGCGCTCCTGGTCCAGCCCTTCAATGCCGAAGTCCATGACCTCGTCGGCGGCCAGGTCGGACAGGTCCTCGCTGGTACGCACGCCGTGGCCGGCCAGCGCATACGCGGTGGCTTCGTCCATGCCCTTCAGGGACAGCAGGTCCTGCGCCGGCTGGCCGTCTTCAAGGCCTTCCTCGACTGCCAGGGCCTCATTGAGCAGCGCATCGCGGGCACGAGCGCGCAGCTCTTCGACGATGTCTTCGTCGAAACCTTCCACGGCCAGCAGTTCGCCGACCGGGACATATGCGATTTCCTCGACGGTGCCGAAGCCTTCGCTGACCAGGATGCCGGCGATCTCTTCGTCCACTTCCAGCTTGTCCATGAACAGCTGGCGTGCGGCGGCCTGCTCGGCCTCCGACTTGGCGGTGACCTGGTCCTGGGTCATCACGTTGAGCTGCCAGCCGGTCAGGCGGCTGGCCAGGCGCACGTTCTGGCCGCCCTTGCCGATCGCCTGGGCGAGACGGTCTTCGGCAACGGCCAGGTCCATCGAGTGCTTGTCTTCATCGACGATGATCGACTGGACTTCGGCCGGCGCCATCGCATTGATGACGAAGTTGGCCGGATTGTCGTTCCACAGCACGATGTCCACGCGCTCGCCGTTGAGCTCGTTGGACACGGCCTGCACGCGCGAACCGCGCATGCCGATGCAGGCACCGATCGGATCGGTGCGCTGGTCGTGGGCCAGCACGGCGATCTTGGCGCGATCGCCCGGATCGCGCGCACAGGCCTTGATTTCCACCAGGCCCTGGCCGACTTCCGGCACTTCCAGCTTGAACAGCTCGATCATGAATTCCGGGGCGGCGCGGCTGATGAACAGCTGCGGACCACGCGGTTCCGAACGGACCTCGGCCAGGTAGCCGCGCACGCGGTCACCGGCGCGCAGCACGTCGCGCGGGATGCCCTTGTCCTTCGGAATGAAGCCTTCGGCGTTGCCACCGAGGTCGACATAGATGTTGCCACGCTCGGCGCGCTTGACCACGCCGGTGATCAACTCACCGACACGATCCTTCCACGCGTCCACGACCTGCTGGCGCTCGGCTTCGCGCACGCGCTGGACGATGACCTGCTTGGCGGCCTGGGCAGCAATGCGGCCGAAGTCCGGGTTCTCGATCTGTTCTTCGATGTAGTCGCCGACCTCGACGCCTTCGGCTTCGTCGACGGCATCCATCAGGCGGATCTGGCGGTCGGGCGACTCCATGACCACATCATCGGCCACCACTTCCCAGCGGCGGAAGGTTTCGTAGCTGCCATCCTTGTGGTCGATGACCACGCGGGTCAGCACTTCCTCGTCGGGATAGCGCTTCTTCGCTGCCGAGGCCAGAGCGGCCTCGATGGCATCGAAGATCACTTCACGCGGCACGCCCTTCTCGTTGGCGACTGCGTCGACTACCAGCAACAGTTCCTTGCTCATTGGCTCACTCCGCGCGCGGCTTCTTTGCCGCCGGCTCGTTGGAAGAAGAATTCGTGTTCGGCTTCGGACGCTTCGGTGCCGGACCGGTCGGCTTGCTCGGGGCCAGCCCCAGCGCCACCCAGTCGGGCATGATCCGTGCCTTGTCGATGTTGTCGGCCGACACCACCACTTCGGCCTTGTCGACGATGAAGGTGATGGTGCCCGCAGCCTCGTCGGTCGCCTCGATACGCCCCTGCAGGCGACGACGGTTGTCCTGCGGAAGCTTCAGCGTGACCTTGGCCGATTCACCCTGGTGGCGAGCGAACTGCTCCAGGTTGAACAACGGGCGATCCACGCCCGGCGAGGACACTTCCAGCGTGTAATTGCCGCTGATCGGGTCTTCGACGTCCAGCTGCGCCGACACTTCGCGGCTGACCCGCTCACAGTCGTCGACATTGATGATGCGCTCGGGCTGTTCAGCCAGTGGCACGTCGATGTAAAGGCGCAGGGTCGCACCGCCGGGGGCCGGCAGATACTCAACGCCCAGCAGCTCCAGGCCCAGCGACACAACGGTCGGGGCGAGCAGATTCGCGATGTCGGTTGCCTTGTCGCTCACAGCCTGCCTTGATCTCTTGGTTGGGTGCCGGCCTTGGCCAGCGTGAAAACATGACGCCCCGGAAACGACAAAGGGCCCGCTGGGCCCCTTTTCCGGAAAGACTCCGGTGACTGGATTCCGGTTGCAACCTGCATTGCCTGCCGGTCGCGGCCCTCCTTCCGGATCCGGACTCCCGCTGGGAGGCCGCCTTCAGGGGTACTGCTAGGCCGCTGATGATAGCGGCTGCACCGCGCTGGTGCAAGGTGCGGGGCTACCCCGAAGCGTCCGCTGCGCTCGCCGGGCTGGCCCGGCGCTACCACCGTGCGGCGTACGGGTAGCGCCGGGCCAGCCCAAAGAAAAACGCCTTCGAAGGAGGACTTCGAAGGCGATCTCTTTACTTGGTAGCGGGGGCAGGATTTGAACCTGCGACCTTCGGG
Source organism: Stenotrophomonas sp. A3_2 (assembly GCF_036624925.1). Taxonomy (NCBI): domain Bacteria; kingdom Pseudomonadati; phylum Pseudomonadota; class Gammaproteobacteria; order Lysobacterales; family Lysobacteraceae; genus Stenotrophomonas; species Stenotrophomonas sp. A3_2. Next base: position 17,652 of record NZ_JAZKVY010000126.1, on the reverse strand, counting down.
TTATGAGCCCGACGAGCTGCCAGACTGCTCCACCCCGCATCAGGAGCGGAATTATGAGAGATTGCTTCGAAACATGCAAGCTTTCCCTCATTCATCAAATCGGTTGGCGCCGATCCGACGTTGGTAGCGGGGGCAGGATTTGAACCTGCGACCTTCGGGTTATGAGCCCGACGAGCTGCCAGACTGCTCCACCCCGCACCGGAAGTGTTTGAACTGCTGCCGTGCTCTTTCGAGGACGGCTACCGCAACGATGTTCTGGCTGAACCGCTGCAGTGACAACTCAGGCTGCGCATATTACACGAATCGCGCAGCTTTGTGTCAATTTTTATGCAAGATGCGCAAATGCCTGCTGGCACCAGACCATGATCGGGTTCCAGGCAAGGCCCAGCGCCAGCAGTGCCAGCGCGTTCACGCCCAGCACCAGGCCCAGCACGCGGTCGTTGCTGCGCGGCATGGCCTCGCCCACCGGCTCATCGAAGTACATGACCTTGATGACGCGCAGGTAGTAGAAGCAGCCCACCACGGCGCACAGCACGCCAAGGATGGCCAGCCACAGCAGGCCGCCGTTGACGGCCGCGCCCAGCACCGCCAGCTTGGTCCAGAACCCCAGGAACGGCGGGATGCCGGCCAGCGACGCCATGATGCACAGCACCAGGCCGGCCATCCACGGATTGCGGGCGTTGAGCCCCTTGAAGTCCTCGATGTTCTCGGCTTCGAAACCGGCGCGCGACAGGGCGATGATCGCACCGAAGGCAGCGGTCGACATGATGGCGTAGGCCAGTGCGTAGAACAGCGCGGCGGCATAGCCCTGCGCGCCGCCACCGGCGATGCCCATCAGCAGGAAGCCGATGTGCGAGACGGTGGAGAACGCCAGCATTCGCTTGAGGTTGCTCTGCGCGATGGCCATCAGGTTGCCGATGACCAGCGAGACTGCGGCCAGGCCGGCAATGAGCAGCTGCAGCTCGGTCGACAGCGACCCCACGCCCATTTCCAGCAGGCGGTAGGCCATGCCGAAGGCCGCCAGCTTCGGCGCCGAGCTGATGAACAGCGCGATCGGCGCCGGGGCACCCTGGTAGACGTCCGGCAGCCACATGTGGAACGGCGCGGCGCCCAGCTTGAAGGCGACGCCGGCGATCATGAACACCGCACCGGTGATCAGCAGCACGCGCTCTTCCGAGTGCGGGATGGCATCGCGGATGACGTCCAGGTGCAGGCTGCCGGTGGCGCCGTAGATCAGCGACATGCCGTACAGCAGCAGGCCCGAGGCCAGCGAGCCCAGCACGATGTACTTCATCGCCGCTTCCGAGGCCAGGCCGTTTTCACGGTTGCTGGCGACCAGGGCGTAGGAGCACAGCGCCAGCAGCTCCAGGCCCAGGTAGACCATCAGCAGGCTGCCGGCCGAGACCAGGATCATCATGCCGGCGGTACCGAACAGGATCAGCACCGGGATCTCGCCCTGGAACAGGTTGCGGTCACGCAGGTAGCGCCAGCCGTAGATCAGGGTCAGGCCGCTGAGCAGCACGATCCCGGTCTTCATCACGTCCGCGGCGGTATCGCGCACGAACATGCCATGGAAGACCTCCCCCTGCCCGCCCACGCCGGTGGCCAGCATGAACAGCACCACGGCCAGCGCAGCGAGCGCGAACAGGTGGGTGACGATCTTGTTCCGGTTGCTGACGAACAGGTCGAGGATCATCAGGGCGAAGGCGCTGCCGATCAGCACCAGCTCGGGAGCGAGCGGTGGCAGGTCAGCGGCGGTCAATGGCAGCAGCGGCGAGGTGGTCATCATCAAATCCTGGAATTACAGCAGCTTGCTGGATGCGATCTGCATCGCCAGCTTCGCGATCGAGGGCTCCATCAGGTCGGTCAGCGGCTTGGGGTAGATGCCCAGGGCCAGCACGCCGATGGCGAACACGCCCAGCACCAGCCATTCGCGGCCGTTGATGTCCTTCAGTTCGGCCACATGGCTGTTGGCCACTTCGCCGAAGAAGATGCGCTTGTACAGCCACAGGGTGTAGGCGGCGCCGATGATCAGGGTGGTGGCCGCGCCCAGGGCGATCCACGGATTACGCTGGAAGGCCGAGAGGATGACCATGAACTCGCCGACGAAACCGCTGGTACCCGGCAGGCCAGCATTGGCCATGAAGAACAGCATGGCGAAGGTGGCGAACCACGGCATCACGTTGACCACGCCGCCGTAATCGGCGATGCGGCGGCTGTGCATGCGGTCGTACAGCACGCCGACGCAGGAGAACATGGCGCCGGACACGAAGCCGTGCGAGATCATCTGCACCATGGCGCCCTGCAGGCCCAGGCGGGCGGCATCGGCGTTGCCGGCTTCACGCACCAGCCACAGGGCGATGAAGGTGCCGAGGGTGACAAAGCCCATGTGCGCGATCGACGAGTAGGCGATCAGCTTCTTCATGTCGTCCTGCACCAGGGCGACCAGGCCGACATAGATCACTGCGATCAGCGACAACGCGATCACCAGCCAGGCCCATTCCTGCGACGCGTCCGGAACGATCGGCAGGTTGAAGCGCAGGAAGCCGTAGCCACCGATCTTCAGGGCGATCGCGGCCAGGATCACCGAACCGGCGGTCGGCGCTTCCACGTGGGCATCCGGCAGCCAGGTGTGGACCGGGAACATCGGCACCTTGACCGCGAAGGCGATCAGGAAGGCGAAGAAGATCCAGGTCTGTTCCTTGGCCGACAGCGGCAGTGCGTACAGGTCGGCCAGCTGGAAGCTGCCGCCCTTCATGTACAGGTAGATCAGCGCCACCAGCATCAGCACCGAGCCGAGGAAGGTGTACAGGAAGAACTTCAGCGCGGCGTAGATGCGGCGCGGGCCGCCCCAGACACCGATGATCAGGAACATCGGAATCAGCATCGCTTCGAAGAACACGTAGAACAGCATCGCGTCCGTCGCAGCAAAGATGCCCACGGTGACGCCTTCCAGGATAAGGAAGGCCGCCACGTACTGGTTCACGCGCTTGTCGATGGCGCTCCAGGCGCCGATCAGGGCAAGCACGCTGACCAGGGTGGTCAGCAGGATCAGCGCCACGGCAATGCCGTCCACGCCCAGGTTGTAGCCGATCTTGTACGCCGGGATCCAGGCGTGGGTCTCGACGAACTGCAGACCGTCGACGCCCGCGTTGTAGCCGCTCAGCAGCGAGAGGCTCGCCACGAACGTCAGCACCGCTACGCCCAGCGACGCCCAGCGGGCGGTCTGCGCATCACGGATCGCAAGAATCAGGGCACCACCGATGATCGGCAGCCAGATGAGGACACTGAGTAGAGGCCAGTTCGACACGTCTTCTTATTCCGTACAGGTCATCAACGCAGGTAATGCATCAGCACGCCCAGCAGGGCAATCAGGCCGATGATCATCGCGAAGGCGTAGTGATAGAGGAAACCGGATTGGGTACGACGCAGCACGCCGGCTGCGACGTCCACAACACGTGCCGAGAGATTGACCACGCCGTCGACGATGTTGCTGTCGATCCAGCGCGAGACCTTGCCCAGCTTGACGCTGCCACCGGCAAAGCCATCGATCCACAGCTTGTCGAAGCCGTACTTGTTTTCCAGCACCGAAACCAGCGGAGCGAAGGTCTTGCGGGCCTTGCCCGACAGGTCCGGCTTCCACAGGTAGAACAGTGCGGCCAGCAGGAAGCCCGCAACGGTCAGCACGAACGCCGGCGCCATCATGCCGTGCAGCGCGAACGCGACCGGGCCATGGAACTCCTCGCCCAGGAAGCCGATGGTGTTCTTGGCCGGATCGTAGAAGTCCACGATGCCGGTGAAGAACGTATGCGCCTGTCCCTTGATGGCGTCGTGCGCGTGGTGGCCGGCCCAGTCGGTGCCATACAGCATCGGACCGATGCTGAAGAAGCCGATGGCGATCGAAGGGATGGCCAGCAGGATCAGCGGCAGGGTCACCACCCACGGGGTTTCGTGCGGCTCATGAGGACCGTGGCCATGGCCGTGGTCGTCGTGATGCGCATCGCCGTGGTGGGCGTCGGCGGCATGGGGCTCGTCATGGCCATGGCCATGCGCGTGGTCATCATGCGTGTCGCGGAATCGTTCCTTGCCATGGAAGGTCAGGAACAGCAGGCGGAAGCTGTAGAAGCTGGTGACGATCACGCCGCCCAGTACGGCCCAGTAGCCATAGGTGGCCACCCAGTTGTTGGACAGGTGCGCGTGCAGCTCGGCCGCCTCGATGATGGTGTCCTTCGAGTAGAAGCCGGAGAAGAACGGCGTACCCACCAGCGCCAGGGTACCGATCCACATGGTGATGAAGGTGATCGGCATGTACTTGCGCAGGCCGCCCATCTTGCGCATGTCCTGCTCGTGGTGCATCGCGATGATGACCGAGCCGGCGCCCAGGAACAGCAGGGCCTTGAAGAAGGCGTGGGTCATCAGGTGGAACACGGCGGCCGAATAGGCCGACACGCCCAGTGCAACCGTCATGTAGCCCAGCTGGGACAGCGTGGAATACGCGACGACGCGCTTGATGTCGTTCTGCACGATGCCGATCAGGCCGGTGAAGAACGCGGTGGTGGCACCGATGAACAGCACGAAGTTCAGCGCGGTCTGCGACAGCTCGAACAGCGGTGACATGCGGGTGACCATGAAGATACCGGCTGTCACCATCGTCGCGGCGTGGATCAGTGCCGAGATCGGGGTCGGGCCTTCCATCGAGTCCGGCAGCCACACATGCAGCGGGACCTGGGCCGACTTGCCCATGGCACCAATGAACAGGCAGATGCAGATGACGGTGGCGATCGACCAGATCACCGGCTCGTTCAGCAGCTGCATGCCCAGGATGGTGCCGTCCCAGATCTGCAGCTGGGCGCGCGGGTCAGCCAGCATGCCGGCCTGCGAGAACACCTGCGAGTAGTCCAGGGTGCCGAACACCCACAGCACGCCGGCGATGCCCAGCAGGAAGCCGAAGTCACCGACGCGGTTGACCAGGAACGCCTTCATGTTGGCGAAGATCGCGGTCGGGCGCTTGAACCAGAAGCCGATCAGCAGGTACGACACCAGGCCCACCGCTTCCCAGCCGAAGAACAGCTGCAGGAAATTGTTGCTCATCACCAGGGTGAGCATCGAGAAGGTGAACAGCGAGATGTAGCTGAAGAACCGCTGGTAGCCCGGGTCGTCCTGCATGTAGCCGATCGTGTAGATGTGGACCAGCAGCGACACGAAGGTCACCACCACCATCATCATCGCGGTCAGCTTGTCGACCATGAAGCCGACGTGCGCCGAATACTGGCCGACTTCAAAGAACGTGTAGATGTTCTGGTTGAACGGCTGCGCGCCGCCCCACATCAACTGGTAGAACGTGTACATCGACAGGCCGCAGGCCACCGCGACGCCGAGGATGGTGATGGTCTGCGCGCCGAAGCGCTTGACCTGGCGACCGAACAGGCCGGCGATGATGCTGCCGAACAGCGGTGCGAGCACCACTGCGATCAACAGACTCTTGGAGAGAGTGATTTCCATCTGTGGATCAGCCCTTCAACGAATCGACTTCGCCGACATTGATCGTGCGGCGGGTACGGAACAGGGTCACCAGGATCGCCAGGCCGATGGCGGCTTCCGCGGCGGCGACGGTCAGGATGAAGAACACGAACAGCTGGCCGGACGGATCGCCCAGCTGGCGCGAGAAGCCGACGAAGTTGATGTTCACCGACAGCAGCATCAGTTCGATCGACATCAGCAGGACGATGACGTTCTTCCGGTTGAGGAAGATGCCGGCCAGGCTGATGGCGAACAGCACCGCGCCAAGCGCAAGGATGTGGCCAAGGGTAATCACGGCTGGGTCTCCTCGCCGGTGGCCGGCTTGCTGTTGCTGTGCACGACCGGGGCCTCGGCACCCATCTTGACCATGCGCAGACGCTGGCCGGCCTTGACCATGGTCTGCTCACCCGGGTTCTGGCTCTTGACGCCGGTGCGGCGACGCAGGGTCAGCATCACGGCAGCAACCACGGCCACGGTCAGGATGACGGCGGCGAACTCGAACGGAAGCAGGTACTCGGTGAACAACGTGCGCGCCAGCCAGGTGATGTTGGACGTGTCGGCGGCGACCGCAGCGGCGTTGTCGGCCGGGAACGGCGTGGCCGAACGCGCCTTGACGCCGATCAGGATCAGCATCTGCACCAGCATCGCGACGGCGACGATGAGGCCGACCGGCAGGTAGCGCACCCAGCCCTCACGCAGCTTGGTGGGGTCGATGTCCAGCATCATCACCACGAACAGGAACAGCACCATCACCGCGCCGACGTAGACCAGCACCAGCGCCACACCGAGGAACTCGGCGCCCACCAGCAGCCACACGCAGGCAATGGAGAAGAAGGTCAGCACCAGGCAGAGCACGGCGTGAACCGGGTTGCGCACGCTGATCACCGCACCGGCCGAAACCGTTGCCGCGATGGCGAACACCCAGAAAGCGATATTTACCCAATCCATCTCTCGACCTCAGCGGTAAGCGGCATCGGCGGCACGACGCTCGGCGATCTCGTTTTCGAGACGGTCGCCCAGGGCCAGCAGCTGCGGCTTGGTAACGATGTTTTCGCCACGATTCTCGAAGTGGTACTCGAGGATGTGGGTTTCGACGATCGAGTCCACCGGGCAGCTTTCCTCGCAGAAGCCGCAGAAGATGCACTTGAACAGGTCGATGTCGTAGCGCGTGGTGCGGCGGGTTCCGTCCTCGCGCTTGGCCGAGTCGATGGTGATGGCCAGCGCCGGGCACACCGCTTCGCACAGCTTGCAGGCAATGCAGCGCTCTTCGCCGTTGGGGTAACGGCGCAGCGCGTGCAGGCCACGGAAGCGCGGCGACTGCGGGAACTTCTCCATCGGGTACATCATCGTGTACTTCGGCTTGAAGCTGTACTTCAGCGTCAGCCAGAGGCCCGCCAGCAGTTCGAGCAGCAGCAGGCTCTTGAAGTAATGGGTAATCCTGTTCATCACTTTAGACGCCCTTTTGAATCACGCCGAAGAACACCATGACGGCGGTAACCGCGATCCACAGAATGGCCAGCGGGATGAAGACCTTCCAGCCCAGGCGCATGATCTGGTCGTAGCGGAAGCGCGGGAAGCTGGCACGGAACCAGATGTAGGCACTGGCGAAGAAGAACACCTTGACGAACAACCACGGTGCACCGCCCTTCCAGATCCAGTCGACCAGCGGCGAGACATTGCCGAAATCGACCCAGCCCTGGACCGGGCTCAGCCAGCCGCCGAGGAAGAAGATCGAGATCAGGAAGCTGATCAGGATCATGTTCGCGTATTCGGCCAGGAAGAACAGGGCGAACGCGCCGCCGGAGTACTCGACCATGTGGCCGGCGACGATTTCCGATTCGCCTTCCACCACGTCGAACGGCGCGCGGTTGGTTTCAGCCACGCCCGACACCCAGTAGATGACGAACAGCGGGAACAAAGGCAGCAGGAACCAGTCGAAGAAGCCGGAACTGCCGGCCTGCGCCATCACGATGTTGCTCAGGTTCAGGCTGCCCGAGGCGATCATCACGCCGACCAGGGCAAAGCCCATGGCGATTTCGTAGCTGATCATCTGTGCCGAGGCGCGCATCGCACCCAGGAACGCGTACTTCGAGTTGGACGCCCAGCCGGCCAGGATGATGCCGTAGATGCCCAGCGAGGTCATCGCCAGCAGGTACAGCAGGCCGGCGTTGGCGTTGGACAGCACGATCTGCGAATCGAAGGGGACCACCGACCAGGCCGCGAAGGCCGGGGCCAGGGTGATCAGCGGGGCCAGCAGGTAGATCGCCTTGTTGGCGCTGCTCGGCTGGACCACTTCCTTGAACAGCAGCTTGAAGACGTCGGCGAAGGCCTGGAAGATGCCCATGCCCACATACATCGGGCCGTGGCGGACGTGCATCCAGCCGATCAGCTTGCGTTCCCAGACCACGTAGAAGGCCACCGAGATGATCACCGGAACGGCGATCACCAGGATCTTCAGGATGATCCAGATCAGCGCGCCGATGTCACCGAGGCCCAGCAGCCACTGGTGCAGCGGGTCGACCGCGTTCAACAGCAATTCGTTCATGCAGCCACCACCGATACGCGAGCGGCACCCAGCGGCGCGGTCGCGCCGTGGCCCGATTCAATCCAGACCGAACCCGCTGCGACGCGGGCGTCGACCACCACCGGCAGGGTGGCCTTGCCGGCATCGGTGCCGACCTTGGCCATCTGCCCTTCCTGCAGCTGCAGGCGAGCGGCATCTTCAGCGTTCAGCACGATGCGCGGGGCGTTGCTGAGCGGATGCGACTGCAGCGCCGGCGCGCGACGGACCACCGCATCGGTGCGGTAGATCGCGGCGGTCGAAGCCACTTCCAGGCCTTCACCGGCAACCGCCGGCTGTGCCGAAGCGGCAATACTGACCGACACAGGGGCCAGGCTGGCACGCAGTCCGGCCAGGTCGGTGAAGTCGAAACCGGCCAGCGCCATGTCGCCGCCCAGGGCGCGCAGCACGCGCCAGCCTTCACGGGCCTCGCCCGGCAGCTTGCCGCCGGCACGGGCCGACTGCTCGCGACCATCGAGGTTGGTAAGGGTGGCATCGATTTCCGGCAGCGCACCGATCGGCAGGATCACGTCTGCAACGTCGCGGGTCGAGGCGCAGGCGAAGTGGCTGAACGCCACCACCTGGGCACCCACCAGCGCCTTGCGCGCGGCCGGTGCATCGGCGAAGTCCAGGCCCGGCTCCAGCCCGTACACCACGTAGGCCTGGCGCGGCTGCGCCAGCATCGCGGCGACGTCCTTGCCGGCCGGCAGCACGCCGGCGCGGGTCAGGCCCACGGCGTTGGCGCCCTGCGGGATGCGGCACAGCTTGGCACCGGTCGCTGCGGCGAAGTCACGCGCCGCGGCGCGGATCGCGGCAGCCTGCGGGTGATTCTCGGCGATGCCACCGACGATCAGCACGGTGTTGTTGCCGCCCTGCACTGCCGAACGCAGCTCGCTGCTGGCCAGCGCATCGACGAACTTCGACGGTGCGACGATCTGCTTGCCGGCAATGCTGAAGGCAAAGTCGAAGTCCACCGGATTGATGACGTGGATCTTCGCGCCCTTGGTGGTCTGCGCCTTGCGCAGGCGGGCGTGCAGCAGCGGCAGTTCGTGGCGGATGTTGCTGCCCAGGACGACGATGCGGTCGGCGCCTTCGATCTCGGCCAGCGGCAGGCCGAACACTTCGGCGGTTGCGGCGTCGGAGAAATCGCGGTTGTCGATGCGGTGGTCGATGTTGCCCGAGCCCAGGCCCTTGGCCAGGCGGGCCAGCAGCGCACCCTCCTCGTTCGAGGTCGACGGATGCACCAGCACGCCCAGGTTGTCGCCCTGGTTCGCCTTGAGGATCCCGGCGGCTGCGGCCAGGCCTTCGGCCCAGCTCACTTCCTTCCACTCGCCATTGACCTTGCGCAGCGGCTTGACCGCGCGGTCTTCGCTGTACAGGCCCTGGTGCGAGTAGCGGTCGCGGTCGGACAGCCAGCACTCGTTCACCGCTTCGTTGTCGCGCGGCACGGTGCGCAGCACTTCGCCGCGACGCACGTGCAGGAACAGGTTCGAACCCATCGCGTCGTGGTAGCCCAGCGACTCGCGCGCGGTCAGCTCCCACGGGCGGGCGCGGAACTGGAACACCTTGTTGGTCAGCGCGCCGACCGGGCAGACGTCGACGACGTTGCCCGACAGCTCGGTGGTCAGCGGCTTGCCGTCGAAGGTGCCGATCTGCAGGTTCTCACCGCGGTACATGCCACCCAGTTCGTAGGTACCGGCAACGTCAGCGGTGAAGCGGACGCAGCGGGTGCACTGGATGCAACGGGTCATCTCGGTGGCCACCAGCGGCCCCATGTCCTCGTCCGGCACCACGCGCTTGCGCTCGTTGAAACGGCTGACTGAACGGCCATAGCCCAGCGATACGTCCTGCAGCTCGCACTCGCCGCCCTGATCGCAGATCGGGCAGTCCAGCGGATGGTTGATGAGCAGGAACTCCATCACCGAGCGCTGGAACTTCAGTGCCTTCTCACTGCGGGTGGCGACCTTCATGCCGTCCATCACCGGGGTAGCGCAGGCCGGCGCCGGCTTCGGCGACTTCTCCACGTCCACCAGGCACATGCGGCAGTTGGCGGCGATCGGCAGCTTCTCGTGGTAGCAGAAGCGCGGAATCGGAATGCCGGCCTTGTCGGCCGCCTGGATGATCATCGAACCCTTGGGCACGACCAGCGACTTGCCATCGATCTCGATGGTCACGTGGTCTGGTGGCACGTTCGGGTTTACGGGTTGCGCGCTCATGCGGCGGCTGCCTCCACCTTCTTGCCGTCAACCATCGAATGACCGTTGACGATGTAGTACTCGAATTCGTCCCAGAACTGGCGCAGGAAGCCCTGGATGGGCCATGCAGCCGCTTCACCGAACGCACAGATGGTGTGGCCTTCGATCTGGCCGGCCACCGCCTTCAGCTGGTGCAGGTCTTCCATCGTGGCCTTGCCGGCGACGATGCGCTCCAGCACGCGGTGCATCCAGCCGGTACCTTCACGGCACGGCGTGCACTGGCCGCACGATTCCTTGTGGAAGAACTGGCTGATGCGGCAGGCGAACTTGACGCAGCAGACGCTGTCGTCGAGCACCACGATGGCCCCCGAACCCAGGCCGGAGCCCAGCGCACGGATGGTGTCGTAGTCCATCGGCAGGCCCTTCAGCTCGGCCGCGGTCAGCACCGGCATCGACACGCCGCCCGGAATCGCGCCCTTGAGCTTGCGGCCCGGACGCAGGCCACCGGCCATTTCCAGCAGGTCGTCGAAGGTGGTGCCCAGCGGCACTTCAAAGTTGCCGCCGCTCTGCACGCAGCCGGACACCGAGAAGCACTTCGGGCCGCCGTTGGCGGTCAGGCTCAGGCCCTTGAACCACTCCGGGCCGTTGCGGATGATCGCCGGCACCGAACCGTAGGTTTCGGTGTTGTTGATCGTCGACGGCTTGCCGTAGAGGCCGAAGTTTGCCGGGAACGGCGGCTTGTAGCGCGGCTGGCCCTTCTTGCCTTCCAGCGATTCCATCAGCGCGGTTTCTTCACCGCAGATGTAGGCGCCGGCGCCCAACGCACCGTAGATGTCGATGTCCACGCCGCTGCCGAGGATGTTCTTGCCCAGCCAGCCGTTCGCATAGGCGTCGGCCAGGGCCTGCTCGAAGTGCTCGAACGGCTCGTGGTGGAATTCACCGCGCAGGTAGTTGTAGCCCACGGTCGAACCAGTGGCGTAGCAGGCGATCGCCATGCCCTCCACCACCGAGTGCGGGTTGTAGCGCAGGATGTCGCGGTCCTTGCAGGTGCCCGGCTCGGATTCGTCCGAGTTGCAGAGGATGTACTTCTGCATGTTGCCCTTGGGCATGAAGGACCACTTCAGGCCGGTCGGGAAGCCTGCGCCACCGCGGCCGCGCAGGCCCGAGGCCTTGACCATCTCGATGACCTGCTCCGGCGGGATCTTCTCTTCGAGGATCTTGCGCAGGGCGGCGTAACCACCGGTCTTCAGGTAGCTTTCGTACGACCACGGGGTGTCGTAATGCAGGGTGGTGTAGACCACCTGGTGCGGCAGCGGCGCGGGGCCGACCGGACCCTTGGATTCGTGGTGATGTGCCATGCCCTTACTCCAGCCCGTCCAGCAGCTCGTCGACCTTTTCCAGGGTCAGACGCTCATGGTAGTGACCGTTGATGACCATCATCGGTGCGCCGCCGCAGCCGGCCAGGCACTCTTCCTCGCGCTTGAGGTAGACGCGGCCATCCGGGGTCGATTCACCGTGCTTGATGCCCAGCTTCTTCTCGCAGTGGCGCACGATGTCTTCGGCGCCATTGAGCCAGCAGCTGATGTTGGTGCAGATGGCCACGTTGTTGCGGCCCACCTTCTCGGTCTCGAACATCGAGTAGAAGCTGGCGACCTCGTAGGCCCAGACCGGCGGCAGGTCCAGGTACTTGGCCACGGCGGCGATCAGCTCGTCGGTCAGCCAGCCCTGGTTCTGCTCCTGGGCCGCATGCAGGCCCTGCAGCACGGCAGAGCGCTTGCGATCCGGCGGGAACTTGGACAGCCAGTGATCGATGTGAGCGCGGGTCTTGTCGCTCAGCACCACCATCGGGTCGACGTCGCGCGCCGCCTCGAAATTACCTGTCGCCTTCATCGGCCGACCTCAGCGAAATGCATAACGTGAAATTCCAGAAACTGCGGCGCCGGCTTGCGCCGGCTGCCTGCAGCGGGCGTTGGCGTAGCGGACGGCATTACCGGTCAACCTCGCCGAACACCAGGTCGTAGGTACCGATCATCGCCACCACGTCGGCCAGCATGTGGCCGCGCACGACCGAATCGATCGAGGACAGGTGGGCGAAGCCCGGCGCGCGCAGGTGCACGCGGAACGGCTTGTTGGCGCCATCGGAGACCAAGTAGCAGCCGAACTCGCCCTTCGGGGCCTCCACCGCCGAGTAGGTCTCGCCGGCCGGTACGCAGTAGCCTTCGCTGAACAGCTTGAAGTGGTGGATCAGCGCTTCCATGTCGTCCTTCATGTCCTCGCGCCTGGGCGGAGCGACCTTGAAGTTCTTCACCATCACCGGGCCCGGGTTGGCCTTCAGCCACGCCACGCACTGCTTGATGATGCGGTTGGATTCGCGCATTTCGGCAACGCGGACCAGGTAGCGGTCGTAGCAGTCACCTTCCTTGCCCAGCGGGATGTCGAAATCGACGGCATCGTACTTGGCGTACGGACGCTTCTTGCGCAGGTCCCAGGCAATGCCCGAGCCGCGCAGCATCACGCCGGTCATGCCCCACTGATGGGCCAGCTCGGGAGTGACCACGCCGATGCCGACGGTACGCTGCTTCCAGATACGGTTGTCGGTCAGCAGGGTTTCGTATTCGTCGATGCGCTTGGGGAACTCGACGGTGAAGTTCTCCAGGAAGTCCAGCAGCGAGCCTTCGCGCGAAGCATTGAGCTGCTTCAGCGCCTTGCCCTTGTGCCAGCGCGATTCCTTGTACTTCGGCATGTGGTCCGGCAGGTCGCGGTAGACACCGCCCGGACGGTAGTACGCCGCGTGCATGCGCGCGCCGGAAACCGCTTCGTAGCAGTCCATCAGCTCTTCGCGTTCGCGGAAGGCGTACAGCATCACCGCCATCGCGCCCAGGTCGAGCGCGTTGGAGCCCAGCCACATCAGGTGGTTGAGGATGCGGGTGATTTCATCGTACATGGTGCGGATGTACTGGGCACGCTCCGGCGCCTCGATGCCCATCAGGGTCTCGATCGCGCGCACGTAGGCGTGCTCGTTGCACATCATCGACACGTAATCCAGGCGATCCATGTAGCCGATCGACTGGTTGAACGGCTTGGACTCGGCCAGCTTTTCGGTACCACGGTGCAGCAGACCCACGTGCGGGTCGGCGCGCATGATGGTTTCACCGTCCATTTCCAGGATCAGGCGCAGCACACCGTGAGCGGCCGGATGCTGCGGGCCGAAGTTCATGGTGTAGTTGCGGATTTCCTGCCGGCTTTCGGCGGCGTTGCTGGCGAACGCTTCGCCAGCCTGGTGTACGTGGCTCACTTCACTGCCTCCTGCGCGCGCTCACCTTCTGCGGTCTGCAGACGGGCGTCGTCGCGGATCACGCGCGGCACGCCGACACGCGGCTCCACCGAGGTGACCGGTTCGTAGATCACGCGCTTCTTTTCTTCGTCGTAGCGGACTTCAACATTGCCGATCAGCGGGAAATCCTTGCGGAACGGATGGCCGACGAAACCGTAGTCGGTCAGGATCCGGCGCAGGTCCGGGTGGCCTTCGAAGATCACGCCGTACAGATCGAACGCTTCGCGCTCGAACCAGTTCAGGCCCGGCCAGATGCCGGTCAGCGAGGACACCACCGGCAGCGCTTCGTCAGGGGCGAAGCAGCGCAGGTGCATCATCAGGTTGTGCTGGTACGAACGCAGCTGGGCGACCACGGCGAAGCGCTGGGTCGGCATGTGCTGCGGGCGGGCACCGTCGGCACCGTTTTCCTCGGTGGGGAACTCGCCCCACGCGAAGCGGCCCTGGGCCTTGCCTTCGACGCCACGGCTGAAGCCCTGCGAGGACACATCGGCGGTGTCCCACTCGTCGGAGCCGTAGCCGAGGTAGTCGACGCCGCACAGATCCACGGCCTGCTCGAAACCAAACTCGTCACGCAGCGCCAGGGCGGTGGCGTGCCACTCGGCGGCAGGCACTTCCAGCGTCACTTCGCCGCGGGGTTCGACCACGATGACCTTCGCACCAGCGAAACGTGCGGACAGTCGGTCGATGAAGGATGCTTGCTCTGCCATGGGGGCTTGGCGCGCTCTTGTCAGGTGAAGGGGTCAGCGGGCGATGGTCTGTGTACGCCAGATCTTCTTCTGCAGCTGCAGGATCCCGTACACCAGCGCCTCGGCGGTCGGCGGGCAGCCCGGGACGTAGACGTCCACCGGCACCACGCGATCACAGCCGCGCACCACAGAATAGGAGTAGTGGTAGTAGCCGCCACCGTTGGCGCAGCTACCCATCGAGATGACCCACTTCGGGTCCGGCATCTGGTCGTAGACCTTGCGCAGCGCCGGGGCCATCTTGTTGACCAGGGTGCCGGCCACGATCATCACGTCGGACTGACGCGGCGACGGGCGGAACACCACGCCGTAGCGGTCGAGGTCCAGGCGCGCGGCACCGGCGTGCATCATCTCGACGGCGCAGCAGGCCAGGCCAAAGGTCATCGGCCACATCGAGCCGGTGCGCGCCCAGTTCAGCAGTGCATCGACGCTGGTAGTGACGAAGCCCTTCTCCAGCAGCGGGTTGTCGCCTTCCGGCCGCAGGATGTCATCAACCCGGCCTTCCGGCGTGGGGTTGTTCATGAGGCCATCGAGAGTCTGAATCACTCCCATTCCAGCGCTCCCTTCTTCCAGACGTAAATGAAACCGAGGAACAGCATGCCGACGAACAGGCCCATGGTGATGAGCGAGCGGGCGCCCAGTTCCATGAAGACCTGGGTCCACGGCACGATGAAGATGATTTCCAGGTCGAAGACGATGAACTGGATCGCGATCAGGTAGTAGCGCACATCGAACTTCATGCGCGCGTCTTCGAAGGCCTCGAAGCCGCACTCGTACGGCGAGAGCTTTTCCAGATCGGGGCGGCGGGGACCGAGGAATCGACCAACCAGCATCAGCGTAACGCCGATACCGGTGGCAACGATCAGAAACAGCAGAGACGGCAAATATTCGGCCAGCACAGCGATTCTCTCTTGCCTCTGCCGCCGCGCCTGCAGGCGCTTTGGCATGGGGGAGTGGACGGGAATCTGCCTGGCGCCTTGCGCGCCAGACGAACCCGCTTTACTTACAAATGGTGCCCAAGAGGGGACTCGAACCCCTACGACTTGCGTCGCTACCACCTCAAGGTAGTGCGTCTACCAATTCCGCCACCTGGGCAAACGATCACATCAGACTATCTTCCCGATGCGCCGCGTATTGTAACCGGCTTCAGTGTTTCTGGGAGCCTTCCGAAGGCTTTTCTTCACCAGAAACCGAAGATTCCGCCTGAGCCGGCACATTCGCCGCCGGAACCGGGGCGGCCGGGACCGCATCGGCCTTCGGAACGGCCGGCAGTTCGCCCGCCGGAGCCGCCGGCGCGCTGGCCGCCGGGGCGGACATCAGGCCCAGATCCTGGTCGGCCGCCGGGCGGCTGCCGTGACCGGCATACCAGGCCATGAAGAGACTGATGCCGAAGAACACCACGGCCAGCCACTTGGTCGACTTGGACAGGAAGTTCGAGGCGCCGCGCGCACCGAACACCGTGCCCGAGGCACCAGCACCAAAGCCCGAACCTGCCGCCGCACCCGAGCCACGCTGCATCAGGATCAGCGCGATCATGGCCACAGCGACCAGCACGTAGACGACATTGAGGATCAACATCAGCATTGGAAACCGCCCTCGGACAATACTTCTAGGATTAGTTCGCGGCCGCCGCCCGTGCGATGGCCAGGAAGTCCGCGGCCACCAGGGAGGCGCCGCCGACCAGCCCACCATCGACATCCGGCTGCGCGAACAGTTCCCCGGCATTGTCGGGCTTCACGCTACCGCCGTAAACAATGGGCAGTGAATCAGCGATTCTAGCATCGATGCGCGCGACTTCGCCACGGATGAACGCGTGCACCTGCTGTGCCTGTTCCTTGCTGGCGGTACGGCCGGTACCGATGGCCCAGACCGGCTCGTAGGCGACCACAGCATTGGCGAAACCTGCCGCGCCCACCAGCTCCAGCACCGGCGCCAGCTGGCTGGCGATGACCGCTTCGGTCTGCCCGGCCTCGCGCTGTTCCAGGGTCTCGCCCACGCACAGCACCGGCACCAGGCCGGCGTGCTGGGCGGCGGCGAACTTGCGCGCGACCAGCTCGCTCCTCTCATGGTGGTACTGGCGGCGCTCGGAATGGCCGACCAGGCCATAGCGGGCCCCAACCTCGACCAGCATGGCCGCGCAGACCTCGCCGGTGTAGGCGCCCTTCTCGTTGCTGCTCACGTCCTGCGCGCCAAAGGCCAGGCCAGTCGCGCCGAAGTCCTCGACCAGCTCACCCAGGTACGGCAGCGGCGGCAGGATCACCACGTCCACGCCCTCCAGCGGAAGCCCGGCAGCCACCTGCCCCAGCAGTTCATTGGCGAATTGACGGCTGCCATGCAGCTTCCAGTTTCCGGCGACGATCTTGCGGCGCATGAGCGGGTGGCTCCTGTGTGAAGTCAGCCGAGCATGATACCCGCTGCGGCAAAAATCCGTTTCCTTGTAAGCGGTTACATGGATTTTCAGCCAACGGCGCAGCCCCTCGTGGCGGAGGGGGGGGGGCGGGGTTTGGTTGGTCGCGGAGAGCCCGGCTAGATCTGGGGCTTAGCCGGGCGGGTGGGACTGCGCAGGGGGCGCTGCAAGTACGTCCATGTAAGCTCGATCGCCGCATCCATGCGGCTCACGCCCCTGCGCAGCCCCACCCGCCCGGCCTTTGACACATTCCGGCGGTTCCGCCCGCCACGGAAAGAAAAAAAGAAGAGCAAGAGCAAAGGCAAAAGCTGCATCCCGGGTTGATGCTGGCTGGACCAACCCCCTACCCCACTTCGAACAGAGATATCTCATCCACGCAGGGCGTGGATCTACCGCGTCGACCAAGGTCGACACCCACCGGGAATCGCGATTTACCCACCGTCACCGGGAAGCTGTCGGGAACGGGGCGGTGTGGGTTGGCAGGACCGTTGGCGCCATGGGCCCGAGGCATGCCTCGGGCGGGTTGGGCAGGACGCCCAACCCCGGTCTTGCCGTGTGCGCAGGACAGCGCACACGAGCAAGGCGCCATCGAGCCCCCAGGGGTGAGGTCGCTTTGCTTGCGAAGCACTGCTTCGCAAGCGCCCGAACGCACAGCCGCCAGCGGCTGGGCCGGTCTTGGGGTTCACGGCGTGTCCTGCCAACCCACGCCGCCCCGCCCAACACGCAGAAACCCAGAGCCGCTTTGGCTTTGGGTTTGCCGGCCAGCGGCCGGCACTACCGCGGGTGCACGGTTCAACCATGCAAAGAAAAACGCCGCCCTACGGCCGCCTCCCGTGAAATTAATTCAGCTTGATAAACCGCCGGCCCAACGAGCGGTCACCGTGGGCGGTGAT